>DATENU010000019.1 GCA_035274845.1 Chthoniobacterales bacterium | reverse complement strand
CATCAACGGGGGAGCGTTTACCGACATCACTGAACCTGCGGTAGGGGGAAGTTTTGTGAGCGGGGGCTACACCGGGGAGATAAGCGGCTTAGCGAGCAACCCGCTGGCGGGGCGGATGGCGTGGAGCGGCAACTCGGGTGGCTACATCAACACGGAGTCGAACCTGGGACCCAACGTGAACGGACAAACGATCAAGCTACGTTGGCGGATGGGATCGGATCTGTTCACTGCGGCGCCGGGCTGGCGGATCGACAGCCTGGTGTTTACTGGGGCGAGTTGTCCCTAGGCTAGCCTGACTCCGACCCCACGCCGGATGTCTTCGCCGCGATTGATCTCCCGTCGCATCTCCTCAGCGGCGTTAAAATGAGATTTGAGCACCGAAAACAAGGCTCGGTGTCGCCACCTGATAGTCGCGGATGCCGATCGACGACCAGTTGCCAACATAGGACGCCGTCGCCAAGATGACCAAATATTCCTTCGGGGCCCAGCTTACGGCGGCGCCCACGGCCAGGTTGAAATCGTCCCGGTCTCCCAGGGGGTCATGGGTGTAGTGTTGGAACTCGGGCCGGGTGAAGGCCGAGATTTGCACGTGTTCGCAGACGTTATAGACGCCAGCCACGTTCAGGTAGCCGCTTACCCGATCGGAAGCGGACGGGTCGCCATGCCGCCAATAGGCTCCGCCAGTTATCACGAGAGCGATCGGCGTGTTCCCGAGCTGAAGAAGATGGGTGACGCTCCCGTTCAAAAAGCCATTCCGATAGAATTCACCCACGTCAGAATGAGGCTCGTAGAGGCGGGAGAGCGCGTAGGAGCCGGTGACAAACCAGGTGTCGTTCCGGTTCAGGTCGTACTTCACGTCAAATTGCAGATTCTGCGAATCGAAATCCAGGTGGCCAATATCGCTGTAGCGAAACCAGTTTTGATCGAAGGACACCCGCGGCGTGAAATTCCGGGTCGCATACGGAACGAAGGACGCGCCGATTCTCCCATTCCAGAAAAAGTCGCTCATCTCGCCATCGCGAACGAGAAACGCGTTGGTCGTGTAGTTGAGACTTTGGCTGGTGAAGAAGGTGAACATCTTCGGCCGGTTCTGGCGCGAGACCAGATTGATGTCGCCAAGCTCGGGATCGGCCACCTGCTCCGGCTCACCTTGATCCCGCCGCAAATTTTGCTCGCGAGCCCGGGTCTGCTGCTGCGTTTCCACGCGCACCTCCTGCGCATACGAGGGTGAGAAACCAGCCAGAACAATCGCCGTGACCGAAACGATGGAGCGAAGACGCGGAAAGTTCAGGCTCATCGTCGGCGGGCGATACAAGGTCTGCTAGGGACGTGGAACCTGGACAACCACCGGCACGCTATTCTGCCCGGCAGCAAGGGAACCGGTAACGAGCTGCAGACGTCCGTTGTAGAAAACCCGGAGCGTAAAAAAGTCGGATGGATTCGTGCTGTTGAAATTGTTCACCATGAAACGGTAGATGCCCGCGAGCGGAATGCCGTTCACCACGATGTTTTCCACCCTCGTGTTCGGTGGGAAGTTGATGGTGCCGCCATTATTGTCGCGGTCCAGCCTCGCGGTCGCGCGGCCGTTGTTGAAGACCACGGAGACGTTGCCGAATGAAACGACCTGCCCGGTCGGCAAAGTCAGGTAGAGATCGAGATCGGCGGCCGTATTCCAGATCAGCTGAGCGCGAATGACGCCGGTGATGCCGGGAAGAAATCCGCCGGGCTGATTTCTGATTTGCGCTGCCACATCGGGAGGAACGATCCGCCCGACCAGGGCCAGGTTGCGCGGTTTGTTGGAAACCATGATGTTGCTGCGGTCGACGAAGCCGGCCCGATCGTCCGCTTCGAAATCGGCCACGGCGCGGGCCAGCGCGGCCTCGTTAGGCAATGGCCCCCTGAAATTTTTCACCAGCGGCGACGTCCGCAGGAACCGCGGGATATCGAATTGGGCCAGACGCGGCGCGCCATCCGGCCGTGCGATCACCATCTCGCCCGGGCCCAACCGGAAAGGAGAGTTGTGTTCGCGGCCAGCGCTATCCGTCCAGCGGGTGCCGCCAACGAATTTCCCCTCGAGCATGCCGAGCAGCGTCGTTGTTCCCTTGCCTTTCGAGGGCAGATGACCTACCGGGCCTAATCCTTCGATCGCCACCGTGGAGGCGAACCCGGTGGAACCGGTGATTGCCCCCGAAATTGCGCCCGCCTGGATCTGAATCGGTCCCGAATTAGTCGGCTTGGAAAAGAGGACCGCGCCCTTGGCGGCATTCATCGCCCGCGCCTTGGCGTCGAACGAAAAGATCGAGTTCGCCCCGAGCCGGGCGAGGGTGAGATCGGTAAACTCGATTCCGGCACGGGAATCGGTCCCCGTCCGGACCACGCCTTCATCGCGAATCACGGTCCCCTCCGGGGCGGGGTGCGCTGCGCCCGCCTGGTTGGGCGCCAGGGTCACGACATTGTATTTCTCCTTGATCACCGCCTGGGAAAGGTCGGCTCCTGAAATCACGCCGGTTCCGCCGAGAAGGCCGGCCATTGCCAAAAGAGGCAGGCGAAAGTGAAAAATCAGGCCGCGAACGGCGGGCTGCGGCCATGTCCGGAAATGCACGGAACAATGGCAACCCTCTCCGGGCGTTTAGTCAAGCCTTTAGTATGGCAAATGGTGGCCTTCCCCGGGCGCGTCTGCTATCAAAGGCGGGTGCGCCTCTTTCGATCCCGCCGTCTCATTCATGCTCTCATCGGCGGCGTTGTCTTCCTCACGATCGCGTGCCTTTACCGGTGGGAAAGCCACGGGCTCGAAGTTCAGGTCCTCAACAACGCGGAATACTGGTTCCGGGACAATATTCTCGCGGCCGAGGGCCGCCATGCACCTGCGGACAGCAGACTCGTTTTCCTCGGGCTCGACAACGCCTCGCGGACCCTCACCAGCATCGACCTGAAGACATTTGTTCGCGATCTCCCGCCCGAGGCCCCGGAATATCGCGCCCTCGAGTTGATGACCGCGCCCTTTCCGTGGTCGCGCGAAGTGTATGCGCTTTTGTGCGAACGATTGCTCACCACGGGAGCGCGCGCCGTGGTGTTCGACATGACTTTCCCCCAGCCTCGCCCGGGAGACGACGCCTTACAGGAAGTGCTCCGGAAGTTTCCGGGCAGAATCGTGCTCGGAGCCGACGTCGTCGTTGAAACCATTAGCCCGGGCGGAGAACAAGCCCCGAGGTGGGTGATTCCCGCGACCAGCATCCTCCCCGACTCTTCCCCGGAACATGCCTCCGTAGGGTACGTAACGTTCCCAGGCGGGTTCAAGGGCATCATCCGGAAGGCCCAATACCATAGCAGCCTGGATCTAATGCTTGGAGCGCCGCCCGCCGAGGGAACAGGCTCCGCGCCCGCCTCGGTGGCTTTTCGCATGGCCTCAAAACTGAAACCAATTGCGCTCAGCAAGCCATTCGAACCTCGCCTGTTTCGTTATGCGGGTCCCGCCGGCACTTTCCCGGTAATTCCCCTTGTCGAGGTCTTCCTCCCCAGTCGTTGGGAGCAAAACTTGCAAAGCGGCGCCTGGTTTCGAGACAAAGTGGTTCTGGTCGGCGCCGCCGGAAGCATTGCCCACGATGAGCTTCGGACCCCCTTCGGAGTCATGCCGGGCCCCGAGGTTCACCTGAACGCGGCCAACGCCCTGGTTCACGAGGCATTTGTCCAGGAACTGCCCGCCTTTGCGGCCTACCTTCTCATCGTCTCCGCGGTCATAGCGGCCTGGCTCCTTACCGCTTTTGTCACCAAAACCTGGCTTCGAGTCGGCGCCTTTGTCTTGTCAGGCCTGGGCTACCTCTACGCGGTTTACTTCATTTACGATCATGCCAACACAATCGTGGTCGCCTTTCCTCCCGTCCTGGCCTTCGCGGCCGCCGGCCTCGTTTCCTTTGCCTATGATTTCACTCACGAGACGCTCGAAAAACTTCGCATTCGGCGCACGCTAGAGGCCTATGTCTCGAAAGACGTTGTCCGCGAAGTCCTCGACAACCCGGCGAGCTATCTCAGTAAATTAGGCGGCGAACGCGCGAACGTCGGCCTGATCATCACCGATCTTCGCGGGTTCACCACCATGTCCGAGGAGATGGACTCCCATCAGCTCGTGGTTCAACTCAACGAGTATCTCTCGCTCATGGTGGACGACATCTTTTCCCGGCGCGGCTCGGTCGATAAGTTCATCGGCGATGCCATCCTGGCGGTCTGGGGCCACGTCAAAAGCGAGGGGGCCAGCCAGGACTCCATCCTGGCCATCGAAGCGGCTTTGCTCATGAAAGAGAGCTTGCGCCAGCTGAATGCCGATTGGGCTCGCCGCGGCCTTCGTACCTTCGAGATGGGAATCGGAGTCAACTTCGGTGAAGTGATTTTCGGCAACATCGGCTCATCCCGGAAGATGGAGCCCACCGTCATCGGGGACGCCGTCAACGTGACTTCCCGCCTCGAAGGCTTGACCAAGGAGTATGGCCGCGACCTGCTCATCGGCGAAGGCGCGGTCGATCTGGCGAAGGACGCTTTCACCTTTCAGTTCGTTGATAGGGTAACGATGAAAGGCAAAACGAAGCCGTTGCGGATTTATTCTGTGGTGGCCAAAGCGGGGGTCGCCCTCGACCCGCAAACTACTGCCTATCTCGACGCTTACTCAAAAGCCCAGGCCAGCTATTCCGCGGGCGACTTCAAGGAAGCCAAAGCGCAGTTCGAAGATTGCGTGCGGCACGCGCCGGACGACCAGCTTCTCCAGGTTTACATCGAACGCTGCACGGAACTGATCGAGCGGCCGGGCGAAGGAGAGTGGACCGGCGTCCACGTCGCCACCCACAAATAACCGTCCGGAGCGCGCGCTCCGCCTAGAATAATTCCGGATGATCGTCCGCCGGTTCGTCCGGGCCGAGGACGGAGCGAATCTTTTCGAGCAGGACGTTGAAATCGTACGGTTTTTGAATCGTATCGATCACCCCGGCTTTGAGCATTTCGGAACGAATAACCGGTTCGAGATAACCGCTGGCGATGATGGCCCGCACTCCCGGCTTGCTTTCCTTCATCTTGAGAAACGCCTCGCGCCCGCCGAGCCGCGGCAGCCCGAGATCGCAGACCACGAGCCCGATCTCGTCGCGATTGCTTTCAAAAAGGGCGACGCCTTCCACTCCATCTTTTGCGGCCAGGACCCGAAAGCCTTCGCTTTCCAGGATCGAAACTCCCAGCTCGCGCAACATCTCCTCATCTTCCACGAGCAGAATCGTCCGGGGAATATTTTGCCGCGGAGGTGCGGCCTGATCTCCCCGGCTTGGTTCGGCCTGGGAATGTTTGACCGGCAGGTAAACGATAAAACTCGTGCCGGCGCCCGGTTCGCTCTCGACCTGGACAAAGCCGCGGTGATTGTTCACCACCCCGTAAACGACCGACAACCCCAGCCCGGTCCCCTTCCCCCTTTCTTTCGTCGTGAAAAACGGCTCGAAAATATGGGACTTCACCTGCCGGCTCATCCCGATGCCGGTGTCGCGCACCCGCACACGGGCGTAATTGTCCGCGGTCACACCGGTAAACATTTCGGTCAACTCGGCGCCGGCGGTGATGGAAGTGGCGATCGTCAGCGTCCCCCCATTGGGCATGGCGTCCCGCGCGTTCACGCAGAGATTGAGCAACACCTGGTGGATCTGGCTTTTGTCGGCCGTGATCAGCGGCAGATCGGGTTCCAATTCCAGGTTAAAATTGATCATCTTGGGGAAAGTGGCCTCGAGCATCTTGTCGAGCTCCCGGACGAGGGCGTTGAGGTCGAGCGACGAAAACCGCGCTTCGGTCTGGCGCGCGGAGGTGAGCAACTGCTGGACGAGAGCGGCGCCGCGATCGACGGCTTCCTTGATTATTTTGATCGAACCGGGGAACTCGTTAGGCTTGGCTCGCCCGCTCTCGAGTTTGTTCGTGTAGCCCAGGATGATCGCGAGGATATTATTGAAATCGTGGGCGATCCCGCCGGCCAGCGTTCCCAGCCCTTCCATCTTTTGGGCTTGGACGAGTTGCTGTTCCAGGCGTTTCCGCTTCGTGTCGTTGAAGAGATAAACCTGGAGCTCGGTCAGCTCGCCGCCCGCAAAATTTCCAATCAACCGCGCCACTACGTAAACCGGATCGCCGCTCTGCTGATTCATCTCCAGCTCGTGCCTGTCCACCATGCCGTGCTGGCGCACCAGTTCGAGCAGGTCGATCCCATCCTGCCGCGTCCGGAGAAAGGAAAAGAAATTCGCGGCCGCCGCTTCCTCCACGGAATCGAAGCCGAAAATATTCGCGACGGCCGGATTGCAGGTCACGATTTGCCCATCGGTGCGCATGACCAGCGTGCCGGTGAAATCCTCCATGAAGAAGCGCCGGTATTGCTCCAGGCTCTCCTGCGAAAACTCCTTCGGTTCAGCCGAGCCGGCGATCGTCGTCGTGGTTTGGGGCTCGGGCGATGCGGATGAGTCCATGAGCACAGTCGCCCGATCACGGAGCGCGAGAGGAAGGGGTGGTGGTCGAACGCTGTTCACTCCGCGCCCGCATTTCGTCGAGACCACCGGCGACGAAAACGTAATAAAACGCGAACGCCGCGCCCAAAATCACCGCGACGAGAAAAAGCAGACTCACTGCCTTCAACGACCGATAAGGCGGCCCCTCCTGCTGTCGAGCTGCCCGCTGGCGCATCAATTCCAGATCCAGGGAGCGCAAAAGTTGCTCGGAATCGACCGGTTCAGGCTTGCGGTCGGCATCAGGATTCATCGAAAAGAATCTTAACCATTCAATTAAAAGACCAAATGGATTCTGAGAGAGAAATGCCGCACCGGAGAAAGCTAGTCGCGTTCCTGCTGCCGATGGCGGTTTTCATCGCGCTCCTGACCCTCGCGGCGGCGCTGCGCAAACCCGGCGCCGCCTTCTGGCTCGCCTCTCCGGAATATTGGATCTTCCCCGCGCAAACACTCGTTTGTGGGGGAATCTTGATTTGGTTTTGGCGCGATTATCAGACCCGCTCCCCCGCAAGAATTCCCTTCACCGTCGGGATCGGCTTGCTGGTGTTCGTCCTCTGGATCGCACCCCAGCAATGGCTTGGGTTTCCCTCGCGCCTGACCGGTTTCAACCCGGACACCTTTGCGGGCCAGCCAGTCCTGTATTGGTCGACCATCCTGTTGCGATTCCTGCGCCTGGTTGTCGTCGTCCCGCTGGTCGAAGAGATTTTCTGGCGTGGGTTCCTCCTCCGCTACCTGGTCGATGAGAAGTTTTTTCGGGTGCCGTTCGGCACGTTCACCTGGCTTTCCTTCGCGGGCGTGACCCTGGGGTTCGGGTTGGCGCATTCCATGGCGGATTGGGTCGCCGCTCTAATCACCGGAGCGCTATACAATTACGTCGCTTACCGGACCCGGAACCTGGCCTCGTGTGTTCTCGCCCATGCCGTCACCAACCTCTGCCTCGGGCTTTGGATCATGGCCACTCGGCAATGGGGCTTCTGGTAGCCGCCTACGGCACCGCTTCTGCTTCTTGGCAGGGGCTAATGCACGCGACGTTCCTTCAGAAAGTCATTCTTTGTGCGATCGCCGGGTTTCTGGCCGCGGCCCTCATTCAATGGGGCAAGGTCTTCGTCACCGGCGCCGATGACGCCCTGAACGCCGGCTATAAACATACCGTCCCGGGCGGCCTCTCGAAGAGACCGTAGGTCCTGCGCCCCGCCGGACTCTTACTCTTCCTCTTACTCTTACTCCTCCCCTGACGGCATCCCTTCCCCCCGGGAGCAAGAGCAAGAGCAAGAGCAAGAGAACGAAGCACGACACCCGCCTTGCCGACCCTGAACCGGCGCATAGTTTAAGAGGTGAAGATCGGTTTCGCCCAAATCAATCCGACCGTTGGAGATTTGAGCGGAAACTTTGAGAAAATCGCCGGCGCTTACGAGCGTCTCGCGGCCGCCGGAGCGGAACTCGTCGTTACACCGGAGCTCGCCATAACCGGTTATCCGCCGCAGGACCTCGTCTTCAAATCACAGTTCGTCCCCCAAAATCTCGAGGTCCTCGACAAACTTCAGGCCCGCCTTCGCAACGCCGCGCTTCTCGTCGGTTTTGTCGAGCGCAACCAGGGGCGCGGGAAACCCTTTCACAATGCGGCGGCGCTCCTCCAGCCCGGCGCGCCGATCTCAAAAACCCACAAGTCGCTCCTGCCGACCTACGACGTTTTCGATGAGGACCGCTATTTCGAGCCGGAGTGCGACGTGAAGCCGCTCCTCCTCGGCGCTCGAAAGATCGGCGTGACCATTTGCGAAGATATCTGGACCGAGCATTATCTGCCGCGGCCCCTCTACGACCTCGAGCCGGTCCGGGCCCTCGTGGAACAGGGAGCCGAGATCATTCTCAATCTCAGCGCGTCGCCCTTTAGCCTCAATAAACCGGCGATCCGGCACGAAATGGTGTCGGCGCTAGCCCGGGCCCATAACCGGCCGATCTGTTATTGCAACGCCGTCGGCGGGAACGACCAGCTGGTTTTCGACGGCAACTCGATCGCCGTGAATTCATCGGGCCAATTGATCGCGCAGCTGCCCGGTTTCCGCACTACGGAAGCGATCGTCGATACTGACGCGGCCCAGTCGATCGAATTGAAGGAAAGCGAAACGCCGGCCGATCTGTTCGCGGCGCTTTCGCTCGGCGTCCGCGACTACCTGGACAAGTGCGGTTTCAAATCGGCGGTGCTCGGCTTGAGCGGCGGGATCGATTCCGCGGTGGTGGCGGCGATTGCCGTCGAAGCGCTTGGCCCGGCGAACGTCGTCGGAGTGTCGATGCCGAGCCCTTATTCTTCGCAGGCCAGCATCGATGACGCCGTCGCCCTCGCGAAAAACCTCGGCATCAAATGTCTTCACGTTCCGATCGGGAACGCGTTCGCCGCGTTCAAGGCGCAGTTCGCGGAAATTTTCGCCGGCTTGCCCGAAGACACGACGGAAGAAAACATGCAGGCGCGCCTGCGCGGGATGATCCTGATGTCGCTCTCGAACAAGTTTGGGCACATTGTGCTCAGCACGGGAAATAAGAGCGAGCTGTCGGTCGGCTACTGCACGATCTACGGCGACATGGCCGGCGGCCTCGCGGTGATCAGCGACGTACCGAAGACGATGGTCTTCCAACTGGCGCGCTGGCTCAATTCCAAGCGGGAGATCATTCCGGTTTCCACAATCGAGAAACCGCCCAGCGCCGAGTTGAAACCGGGCCAGAAAGACCAGGACACGCTGCCGCCCTACGACGTCCTCGACGAAATCCTGCGACTCTACGTCGAAGAAAATCTCAGCGCGCGCGACATCATTGCGCACGGCTTCGAGGAAAAGACAGTGCGCTGGGTGCAGCGCCGCGTGGACATCAACGAATACAAACGCGAACAAGCCGCGCCCGGCATCAAGGTAACGAGCCGCGCCTTCGGCGTCGGCCGCCGGATGCCGATCGCGCAGCGTTACGTGGATTAGGCAGGCGTCGGAATGGAGACGGCACGCCTTCGTGCCGTTGGGAACTGGCATCGAATTCAGATCCCCGTGCGGCCCGATGGCGGGCCGGCTCCAGCAAAAGCTTGTAATCTGGCTTGAGGTTCAGCAGGCTCGGCTCGAACCCTTGGAGCTTGTGAAGTCACCTTTTCGCGCGGCCCTCATCACTCTTGTCGCGGTCTTCTTTGTTTTGCCGCTCAGTCTTCATGCTCAGACTACCTCGCCGAGTCCGTCCGCCGCGATTGTGGAGCGCATAATAACCCTGGACCACCCAATCCCAGTCGCCGAAACCGAATCGGCCTTGCCGGTTGTCGTTTATACGGCGGGCTTCCTACAAAAGCACGGCGCCAATACGCCGATTGAAGGTCTGCGTGAGCTACCTTCCTTCGTCGGCACCACCGCAACGGAAAATGATTCAAACGGTGGCAATGGCAGCGCGGCCATCAACCTTCGCGCTCTGGGTCCGGAAAGCACGCTGATCCTCATTAATGGTCGTCGCGCATTTGCACTCTCCGACATCAACGCCATCGCGATCGGTTCTCTGAGTCGCACGGAGATCCTGAAAGATGGGGCCGGCGTCATTTACGGCTCCGACGCGGTGGGTGGGGTGGTGAACTTCATCCTCATCAATGGGCCCGGGGAAAAGCCCTACGAAGGCGCGGAACTCTTTGCGCTCTATGGCAACACCACGGACTCGGACGCGCATGTGCGCCAAGTTTACCTCAAGGGCGGCGTGACTGGCTTGGATGGCAAAGTCTCCATTGCAGCAGCCGGAGAATATTATTCCCGCGCCAACCTCTATTCGCGGGATCGAGAAATCTCGCGCACCGCCGATCTAAGTAACGATTCTACCGGTCTGGGGTTCGGCGGCCTCAATAACAATAGCCCCACCTATGCTGGCCGCGTCAGCATCGCTACGGCGCAGGGTGGCGCACCTGCGGGACAGCTAACGCTTATCAATCAGAGCACGGTCAATGTTACTCCAGCCAGCTATCGGGCGTTTGATGTTCCTCCCGGCACCGATCCAAACCGGTTCAATTTCCGGGCCTTTACCCCGGCGATTCCCGCCGTCGAGAAGGCGATGTATTTCGTCACCGGCAGATACAAAATCTTTGGCGACGGTCTCCAGCTTTACGGGGACATCCTGGACTCTCACACCAAGCAGGATAACGGTCAGGCCGGCACTCCCTTCACCCTTTCGAGCGCCGCGGGTCAAGGCACCGCCGGCCGGAGTGAAGCGCGCGCGTCCCAGTTCAACCCCTTTGCCGACAATCTCGGTTCGGTCCGATATCGCCTTCAGCAGGAATTCCCCGCTGCCTCTGGTCGCAGATCATTCTTCGACCACGATTATCAGCGTTACGTAGCTGGGATCAACGGAGACTTCGATCATCTTCGCGACAACGCATTCATTAGCCGCTTCGGCTACGACACCGGTTTTGTTTACGAAGATTTCTCCCAGAACCGGACCGATAGTGGCGACGCACGACGCTCTTACATCCGGGCGCTAATCGCTCCGCCAGGATTTGTTAACCCAGTGGCGCCCCTTCCATCCACGCCTTTCGCCGGCACCTTTAACCCGTTCATCGGCCAATTCGCGCCGATTACCGGAACCGCTCCCATCTACAACAACACCAACCCCACCGCTCCTCAGTTCAAGACTGGGGTCCCGATTGGAACCGCGCCCTACGACAACAGTCTGGCGACTCTGGACTGGACGCAGGGAGGCGCTTTCTACATCGGGCACTCGTCCTTCTTCGAGCGCGACTTTCTTTACGATGCCAAGGCCAATGCCCATTTCTTTCCTAATTGGTGGAACGGCGGGATCGATGCCGCCGTCGGTTATGAGCACCGGGAGGCCAATTCAAAACAAATCCCGGACGTCGTCCAGGCGTCCGGCGATCAGCTCGGCTTCAATCAACAGGCCCCGTTGAAGTTCCGGCAGGAAGTCGACTCCTGGTTTTTCGAGGTCGCAATTCCGCTGATTACTTCATCCATGAACGTGCCGTTCGTCCGTTCGCTCGATTTGTCGCTCGCCTGGCGTCACGAGGAATTTACTGACACGAATCTTTTGCAGACAACACCGCCTTCGTTTTCCAGATCGGCCTCCTTTGCGAACGACAATCCCGATGAAAACTTCGGCGGCTCGCCGCGCCTTGCGCTTCGATATCAACCTATTCCGGATCTGGTAGTACGCGCTTCCTGGGGGCAATCGATCCGTCCGCCTGATTTCGTCGAGCTTTTCACGCCCATTACCGAGGTTTTCACCCCGCTTTTTGGAGTAGGCTTCCCTCCTCTGCCTCCCCCTGTGATTGCGAGTGGAAATCCGACCCTCAAAGCCGAGACGACCGACTCCTACTCGGCCGGCGTGGTCTGGGCGCCGAAGTATGCTCCTGGCTTTACGATGACGGCCGACTTTTATCAGCTCTACACCACGAACCTGATTCTGGAGCCTGAGACCTTCGCGCAGGTATTAATTGATCAGAACATCCTGGCACCTCGCCAGGTTGATCCAACTGGCGCTCCTTTCTGCGATGCGAGCATCGATCCCGTCACAAATATCGGCGTAGTCCGGGACGCCAATGGGACTGTCCAGTGCGTCTACTCTCCCTTCGGCAACGCCGGCAAACGCCATGTTCAGGGATTGGACGTGACGGCAATCTATGAGATTCCAACAGAGCGATGGGGTAAATTCACGTTCTCCGGCGGATGGAATCATTTCTTCACCTGGAAGGCGCAGCCCGGGACAGGACCGTACCGCAGCTTTCTCGGAAATTACGACAATCAGACGCTGCCCTTTGTCCCCGGAGCAATCCCTTGGAACAAAGGATTTCTTCGCGGCGAATGGGAATGGAGACATCTCGATCTCGTCGCCACCGGAAATTATGTTGGGGATTTCCGAGATGATCCGGCCTTCGATAATTTTAATTATCCCCGCGACGGACGCCGGAACGTCCCGAGCTACCTCACCCTCGATCTGCAACTGAGCTACGAGTTTGTGAAACCGCCGCCGGAGCCAGCGCCTTATGTGAAAGAGAGCAAGAGCGTCACCCCGACAGCCGCCGACACCTCATCGATCTGGCAACGATTGCTTTGGGGCACGAGATTGACGGTCGGCGTCAACAACGCCTTCGACCGGAATCCACCGACGGTGCTGGCAGCGTTCAACGATAACTACGACACCTCGCTCTACTCGATCCGGAATCGCTACTATTACGTCGCCCTGACCAAGAAGTTCTAGGCTTGGAGACCTCTCAAATGGAGACGGCTCGCCAACGAGCCGTTGGGATTAGCATCGCAGCAGATCCCGTAGGGCACGATGGCGTGCCGGCTCCATCAAAAGCAACAGCCAGAGACAGGCTGTCTCCGGTACCTCCGGCCGAATGGCTACCCAACGAAATCTTGACGGCTTTAAGCCGTCAAGATTCTCAAGCGCGTTCCAGCCCCATTCCGCGACGGTACGACATGACACCGTTGCTCTGGCCTGATACGGTGCGGCCAAATGGAAGCAGCGGATTGGGCGTCACTGAGCGACCAGGACCTTCTCGAACGCCGGATTTCCAAGCTCGGCCTCCGCCTCGAAGGCACCGCCCTCGAACCGCTCATCCGGCAATTCCAGGACGAGCTTTCCGCCAAGGGCCTCGTCTTTCATCCGCCCTGCCACATCGGCGATGAATGGTTCGTCCCCGTCGGCATCCCGGCGATTTTCATTCCGTTCTTCCTCGTCCACGACCGCCTCCGCGCCCTCGAGAAAACGATGATGCTCGAGGTCGAGGGCGGGACAAAAGAGTGGTTCATGAAATTGATCAGGCACGAGGCGGCTCACGCTTACAGCTACGCCTACCGGTTGCCGAAAAAGAAAAAATGGCAGGAACATTTCGGGCGCACCTCGCGGGACCAGACGCCGGATGTTTATCACCCGCAGCCGTTCAGCCGCAGTTATGTCGTAAACCTCGATGATTGGTACGCGCAAAGCCATCCGGACGAGGATTTCGCGGAGACGTTCGCGGTCTGGCTCGCGCCGGAGGTCGACTGGCGCGCCCGTTACGCCGGCTGGAAGGCGCTCGAAAAACTCGAATACGTCGATGAGCTGATGCGCTCCCTGGCCGGGAAACCGCCGCTCCACGCCCCGGAATATCGGGCGGCCGAATACGATTGCCTCAATCTCAAGCTCAAGACCTACTACGCGCGCAAACGGAAGCTCTACGCTGACACCTATCCGGATTTCTACGACGCTGATCTCCGCCAGCTCTTTTCCGCGCCCGCCGGGATCACCGCGGCCAGATATCTGCGGCTGCGCCGGCGGCGGCTGATGAATGCGGTCTGCCAGTGGACCAACGAGAAAAAATTCCGGGTGAACAAACTTCTCGCCCGCCTGGCTGAGCGTTGCGACCAGCTCGATCTCCACGTCCTCAATGACGATCCCGAGCAGGATTTTCGCGTTACCTCTTTCATTACCACGCTGGTGATGAATTATCTTTTCACCGGCAAATTCAAACGGACCAAATAGTGAAGAAAAAACTCAAAGTCCTCGCCCTGTTCGACGCGATCCGTCCCACCAAGATCGACCAGGATCTCAGCGCGGAAATGAAGACGGAGGATTGGAAAACGGAGAAAGACGTCTTCGCTGCTCTCGGCGAGCTCGGCCACACCGCGGAGCACCTGGCCATTTTCGACGACCTCGATTTGGTCCGGCAAAAACTAACGAGCTTCGCCCCCGACGTGCTTTTCAACCTCGCCGACCAGTTCAAGAACAACCGCGGATTCGACCAGAACATTGTTTCGCTGCTCGAGATGCAGGGGGTTCCGTTCACCGGGTGCGGCGCAACCGGTCTCGTCCTTTGCAAGCACAAGGGCATCTCCAAGAAAATCCTCGGCTATCACCACATCCACGTTCCGAATTTCGTCGTGATCCCGCGCGGGCAGCGGATCGCGCGACTGAAGCGTCCAAAGTTCCCGCTCCTCGTAAAACCGGTGAAGGAAGAAGCGTCCTACGGCATTTCGCAGGCGTCTTTTGTCGAGAGCGACGAACAGTTCAAGGAACGGGTCGCTTTCATCCACGAGAAACACGACGCCGATGTGATCGCGGAGGAATACATCGAGGGGCGCGAGCTTTACGTGAGCCTGTTGGGCAATCTGCGGCCCACGGTGTTTCCGATCCGCGAATTGATCTTCAGGGAAGTGCCGCCGAACGAACCGAGGATTGCGACCTACCGCGCGAAATGGGACGAGGAATATCGCAAACGCTGGGGCCTGGTGAACCGGTTCGCCGAGCTCGAGCCGGGACTCGTCGCGCACATCGAGCAAGTCTGCCGGCGAATTTACAGTCTCCTCACGATCGAGGGTTACGCGCGCATCGATCTGCGACTGACGCCGAATAACGAAGTCTATTTCATCGAGGCTAATCCGAACCCGATCCTGGCGGCCGACGAAGACTTCGCGCAGTCGGCCGGAAAAGCGGGGCTGACCTATCCGCAATTGATAAACAAGATCATCCGGAACGGGATGAAGACCGTGCGCGGCGGCTAACAATGAGTTGTAGCGTGCGCTGTCTCCAGCGCGAGGGTAACCAAGGAGCGGCGCTTTCCAAACTGCAGTCTTAGTCGCCCGGTTTAAACACCGCCGTCAGAATTTGGGGCGGTTTCCGGAGCGCTCCTGGTTAAATACCAGAGCATCAATCCGGCAATTGGCACGCCGATCAGCGTGCGAAGGTCGCCGCGAAAGACGGCGTTAAACATATCGCCGATCAGATTGACAGTCAGGACGCCGATTGCGATGCGGCGTCCCCACTCGGCGCGGCGCGCCAGACCAAACGCCGCGAGGCCGCAGCCGGCGCCCACCGCCGCCATGAGCCCGATCGACCATTGACCAAACTCATCGAATTCCAGCCGGGCGTCGGGCCGCAACGTCCAGACCCATTCGAACACGCCGCCGGGAAAGGCGAGCGCGAGCATGATGAGCGCGCAGATCAGCGTTCCCGCGGCAAAAAAAACCACCAGGAGGACGATCCCAACCGGAAGGCGCTTTCGTTCCATCCCTCTCGGTTATCAGAACGTGACGATGGCATCAATGGCCGCGGTAAACATGGTGTCGTCGCTCGAGTCGTTAAACGGGCGCCCATCAAAAGCGTGATCGACTCGCAGCTCGGGGCGAATGATCAGGCGCTCCAGCGGCTTCGACAGCGGCAGATCGATGTTTAGACCGATCGTGAGAGCGCCGTAGGTGGTCGGCTCACCGCCAATGGTCCGCGGATCGATGGTCGGTTCGCCGTTGACCGAACGCGTAAGGTCACTCGGATCCGCGTATTGCCCAACATAAAAGCCGTCGTCATCGCGCCAAAGCTCGCCGCGAATCCCGACACTCAGCTTCTTGTTTATCGAATAGATCAGGTATTGCGCCACACCGTACGCCTCGGCGTCCTCGAGATCGTCCCGAACATAATTCAAGTTGGTAATGAATTTGAAATTGCCCTCGCGCCAGGTAATCACGACATCGTTGAAATACCGGGGGTCGCTGTTGTCGCCGTGGGTTTCCGGACCGATGTGCGTGGAAGCGACAACTTCAATTTTGCCACCGTCGAGCACCACCTTGACGCCTCCGTGAAAAGCGGGGGCATCGTTGTTGTCGTCGATGGCGGTGTTCACCCCGCGCGTTACCCCGGCCATGAAATCGAGCGTCTCATTGGCGTGAATCGTCATGAGCGCGCCCGTGTGACTCGTGGGAATCCCAAAATTAAACATGTAGGTGTGCGAGTAGAACGGGTTTTCGACCGGGGCGACGTATTCCGCGCCTTCGAGGCTGATGAATTTCCCCAGTTGCAGCTCGACCCCTTTTTTTCCCTCTCCACCGCCGTGAAGGATTAAATAGGCCTCGGGCACATCACCCTGATAGAGGCCAGTGCCGGCCTGATCGAAAGGCATGCCGAGCGAATGGATATAGCGCGCATCGGTGCCGTAGAGCAGTTGGATCTTGAATCCCCAGTCGAAATCGAGCTTTGAGTTGAAAACTCGTTCGGCGGTGATCGCCGCCTGGTTCATGACGAACTCGTTGCTGCGATCGTCCAGAAGCCGTCCGAAGTTTTGGTTGTCTCTCGGGCTATCGAAGTTCCCGGTGAAGCCGGACTCAATCCAGCCGGAGATCTTGAAACCCGCCTTCTCCTCCTGGGCTTTGTCCGAGTCGCTCTTGGCCGCTTCCTCCATGGGCGTGAGGGTTTGCGCGCCCAGGGGGAGTGCCGCTATCGAAACCAAACCCGCCACCAGGATTGAGGTCAGCTTCTTGATGCCGCGGACTGAACCAGAATCAGGCATACACGATCAAGTCGATTTCTTCGGGGAGCAGGCTTGAAACTTCGCGAATAACGTTTCCGCGGAGAAGGTTCACGAGGGCGTTGCGCTTCGGCGCGCCCAGGATCAGGCGCGAAACGCCGAGGGTCGCGGCAATATCGACAATCGTATCCGCCGCCGATGGACTGACGGCATAGGCGAACAGCGGCGGAGGCTCGTCGCCGGCTTTCCGTTTGGCTTCTTCGAAAATCCGGCGCGCCTCGTCGTCCTCCTGCCATTTTCGTCCGACGTCCTGCTCGGTTATGTAGGCCTGCTCGCGAACGAAGAGCAGATAAAGGCGCCGTTTCGTTTCACGCGCTTCACGCAGGGCAAAATCGAGCGTCCGTCCGGTGCCACGAATCGCGCAAAGAATTGATTCCGCCCCGACCACCACTGATTCGTCCTCCACAGGCCGGGCGGCCGGCTCGACCTGACCTCTCCCGGCAGGAACTCTCGCCGCTTTCTTAGCGCGCCGTTCCTGGGCCAGGCCGCGCAAGATCAAGCCGCCCGCGAGAATCGTGACGGCGAAATAACGCGCGTTCGGCTTGTCGATGAGCAACGACACTTCGATGGCCGCCATGACAAGAAAAGTCACGAACATGAACCCGCGCTCCGAATTCTTGATGGACAATTTCCGATCCGTCGAAGTAGCGCCGAGATTCGTCGCGATCGCGCCAACCACCCCGACCGCGTAAAGATCGGCGAGCCCTGACATGTCTTTCACGACGACGACCAGGACCATCGGCACAATGGTGGCGAGCAAGACACCGGCGCTCGGCACGCCCCATTTATTGAGGCGTTGAAAGAGCGACGGCATCTCGCGATCGCGCGACATCAGGAATTGGATCGCGACCAGGTCGACGATCGCGGTGTTCGCGGCGGAGAGGAGGAGAAGGCCAAAAACGATGCTGACGACGACTGCGAACACGTGACCGAACGCCGATCCAAGCGCGCCGCCGACAAAAATCTGGCCCATGTAGCGGAGCATGTAATCACGAACACCCGCCGCTCCGGGCGCGTTCACATCGCCGTCAGCCACCTGCAATCCGCTGAGCGCATGGGCTGCGAGGCCGAATAACGCCGTGAAGAGGCAGACTTCGATCATGACCATGAGCAGCGCCGGCGTGGATGTCTTGCGCACCGAGGGCCGCGCCTCGGTGCTCCCGGAATCAAGCTTCATCACCCCGGTGGCGTTGGCGATCGCTTCCACTCCGGAGAGCGCCAGGACAATTCCAACGAAGCCCGCCCAGTTCTGCCCGAATGTTCCGTGCAACCTCTGGAGATGACCAACGGCTTCGCCGAGGTGCGGCAGGCAGAACAGTCCCAGCACCACCACGACGATCGCGGTCGGAACCGAAATGAGAAACGCGAGTCCGCCGGTATGTTTTGGCCCGAGCAAATTCAGCAGGCCAATTACCAGGATCGCGCCGGCCGCGAATTTCTCCGGTTGCGGAACGCCGAGATATTGAAACGCGGAGAGCGCGCTGATAGCCGCCGTGACCAGATAATCGGCGATGAGGAGAAATGCGCCGACGATGGAAATGACTTCGCTCCGGTGCCGGACACTCGCATACACGCCGCCGCCGTCGGGATACAGGCGGCAGATGATCATGTAATTGAAGCCGACGAGAGCGGTGAGGACGCACATCGCCGCGATGAGCCAGAACGAAGCGTATCCGGCCACGGCAAAGGCGAGGCCGATGACGTAGGCCTTGCTTGTGCCCCAGTCGCCGTACAGGATGGCCGCCGCGCGCGGAACGTCGACATTCCGCGGGCGTTTTACGTTGGTCGGGATCATATCACGCGCGCGGTCGATGCGCCGAGCGAGTGGATAACAAGGAGCGGCGGTTTATCCCGCCACTGCGGAGCCGTCGGCTGATGGGGCGATTTGGAAATCGCCCCTCCTTGAAAAGCGTCGCGGATTTTCGATGAACCACGTCCAGAATGGCGCGGTCGTTTGATCCGCAGGAGGAAGTTGCCGAACCGCCGCGTTTGCGCCGTTCAAGCGGGCCTGCGCCCGCAGCGTGTCGCCGGGACGAACTGCGAGCGCTTGCTCTGATGGAACCTGGCCGTTCTGAGCCCGCGTGAACACAAACACGATTGCCTTCATGCCCAAGCCTCGCGCGGCGGTTGGCGCGACCGTTAATTAAAATCCAAGCGGAAAGCGCTAAAACTTCGTTAAAGAGCCGGCGACGCGTTCCCTCCACGGCACGATGGCGTGCCGTCTCCAACGGAAAGCGGAACGCGTCTCCCGTGCGCAATGGAGGCGGCCGGCCCCCAGGCCGCTGGGGGTGATCGTCGCCAAAGCCGCAGCCACGCGACGTCCCTACCCCGCCGATAATCGGTAGCCGATGCCCACTTCAGTCTTGATGAGACTCGGCGCGCTGGTGCTGGTCTGGAGTTTTTTCCTGAGATGGGTCACGTAAACGCGGAGATATTGCGCCTGGCTTTCGGCTTTCTCGCCCCAAACCGTCCGCAACAACTGTCGATGCGTCACAACTTTCCCGGCATTCTGAACCAGGACGCGAAGGAGGGAGTACTCAGTCGGCGTCAGCTTTATTTCCGAGCCGCTCAGCTTGACCTGCCGCGCTGAAAAGTCGACGCAGAGAGAACCGGAGGTGAACACGGGTTCGCCCGTTTCGATGAGCGAGCGGCGTTGCGCGACGCGGACACGCGCCAAAAGCTCCGCCGTGTCGAACGGCTTGGTCACGTAATCGTCGGCGCCGGCATCGAGGGCCGCGACTTTTTCCTCCGCGTCGTCGCGGACCGACAGGATCAGGACCGGCACGTCCGACCATTCGCGCAGGCGCCGGAGCACTTTCACGCCTTCCATGTCGGGCAACCCAAGATCAAGCAAGACCACGTCGGGCCGGCGGTGAACGATCTCGGCCAGGCCCTCTTCGCCGGACTGCGCTTCGAACACCTGGTGGTCCGCCCCTTCCAAGGCGAGCCGAAGCAGCCGGCGAATCTGCTTTTCGTCGTCGATAATGAGCGCGGTGTGGGCCGATTTCATCAGGTTGCCTCCAACGCGCTCGCGTCGGTCACCCGCACCGGCAGGTCGATGGTGAACCGCGCACCGCCCCCGTCCCGGTTCTCGGCCGTTAACTTTCCCCCGTGCGCTTCGACGAAGCCACGCGCGATCGCGAGCCCCAGGCCGAGCCCACCGGCCCGCCGGCCGTCGCCGCGATAAAACTTCTCGAAGACTCGCTCGCAAAGTTCAGGCGGAATTCCCGCGCCCCGATCGCTTACCGAGATGAAAAGCTTCCCATCCCGGCACTCCGCATCGATCTCGATCGGCAGCCGCGCAGGCGTATGACTCCCGGCATTCGCAATCAGCTTGGCGACCGCCTGCTCCATCAGGAGATGATCGATGAGCGCCAGGGGTATGTTCTCGGGAACGTCCAGCCGGACATCGCGGCCGTTCAGCGATTCCCGTTCGATCTCGATCGCGGATTGCAGCAGCTCGCGCACATCGCACCATTCCAGGTTTGGCTGAACCACGCCGCTTTCGAGCCGATTCATGTCGAGCAGGTTATTGACGACGCGATTCAAGCGATGCGAACCGTCATGGATTTCGCTCGCGAGCTCCCTGAGCATTTCGCCGTTCGCGCCGTTCGGCGATAATCGCAGCAACTCCTGGCTGGCCGCCCCGATCGCTGCCAGCGGCGTTTTCAATTCGTGCGAGACACAATCGAGCAATGTCTTGCGGAGCCGCTCGGAATTCTTCGCCAGTTGCACCTGGGCGGCGAGATGTTCCCGAGCCCTTAATTGCGCCGTTAAGCCGCCCACCGTCAGCGCAATAATGAAGTAGGTCAGGAACGTCAAAGCGTCCTCCAGTTTGTCGATGTGGAGGGTGAAGCGCGGCGGGATAAACAGGAAATTCCAGGAGAGCGCGCTGAGGGTGGCGACGAGCAAGACCGGGCCGCGACTGAAGACCATGCCCGCCAGCAGCACCCCCAGCAGATAAATGAGCGAGATGGCGGCATACCCCGTCAGCGGAGTCAGCAGCCAACAGGCGACCGTGAGCCCCGCCACCCCGGTAACGGCGATGACGTATTCCTTCAGCGGGGCAAACGAGGAGGCGTTCTCCTCGGTCGTAGACGAACTGGATTGTTCCAGCACGCCGTAATGTAGCCAATCCGGCCCCGCGCAAAACAGGCCTTCCCGATTTTAGTACCGTTTTAATTATTTCCGGGCCGGTGCTCTGTCTAAGGTTTGGTTGACCGGTGAACTCTGCTCCGCCAACCCTGACCGCCGATCCTCCCAAAGTGACGCCTCAGTTGCCCGCCGCGACAGAATCAAAGGACCATAAAAAGCGGCTGCTGTTTCTCTGTCTCGCCAGCCTGGGGATCGTTTATGGCGACATCGGGACGAGCCCCCTTTACGCGCTCCGCGAATGCTTTTACGGGCCACACGCCATTCCTCCCAGCCCCGCCAATGTCATTGGGGTGCTCTCCCTCATTCTCTGGTCGCTCCTCCTCATCATTTCCGTCAAATACCTGATCCTGATTCTCCGCGCCGATAATCGCGGTGAAGGCGGGATCCTCGCCCTCGCTACCCTCGTCACTGACGTCGTCCGGCGCGGGAAGATTTTCTTCCTCCTGGGATTATTCGGCGCGGCCCTGCTCTACGCCGACGGCATGATCACGCCCGCCATCTCGGTCATGAGCGCCGTCGAAGGATTGGATGTGGCGACGCCGCTGCTCAATCGGTTCGTCGTCCCGATCGCGATCGTGATCCTGATCGGTTTGTTCCTCTTCCAATCCCGCGGAACCACCGGCGTGGGCAAAGTCTTTGGCCCGGTGACGCTACTCTGGTTTGCCGCGATCGCGCTGCTTGGAATTCACCAAATCCAGCGCGTTCCGGAAGTGCTCTCGGCGATTAATCCCCTCCAGGGAATCCAATTTTTCGTGAACAACGGTTCCCGCGGATTCGTGGTTCTCGGTGCCGTCTTCCTCGCCATCACCGGCGGTGAGGCGCTCTATGCCGACATCGGGCATTTCGGGACGCGACCGATTCGTCTGACCTGGTTTGCGGTGGTACTCCCGGCGTTGACCCTGAATTATTTCGGGCAAGGCGCGCTCCTGCTCCGGCACCCCGATGCCGCCGTGAATCCGTTTTTCCACATGACCCCTTCCTGGACACTTTTCCCAATGGTCATCCTGGCCACGGCCGCGGCCGTGATTGCGTCGCAGGCCATCATTAGCGGCGCGTTTTCGCTGACCATGCAGGCGATTCAGCTCGGTTACATGCCACGCCTGAAAGTGAAATACACGTCGGCAAGAATTATCGGCCAGATCTACGTGCCCATCGTTAATTGGGCGCTGATGCTTTCCTCCATCGGCCTCGTGCTCGGCTTCGGATCTTCGAGCAACCTCGCCGCCGCTTACGGCGTGGCCATCACGACGACAATGCTGATTACCACGATCCTCTTTTATGTCGTGGCCCGGCGTCGCTGGCATTGGCCGGCGTTCGCGGCGCTGCCCGTGGCCGCGTTTTTCATCATCATCGACCTCGCCTTCTTCAGCGCCAACATGCTCAAGGTCGCGCACGGCGGCTGGTTTCCGCTCCTGGTCTCGGCCTGCATTCTGTTTCTGATGTTGACCTGGCGAAAAGGGCGCCGCGTCCTGCGGAACCGGCTCGGCGAGATGTGCCTCCCGCTCGATGGTTTTCTTTCCGATCTGAAAAGCCAAAATATCCCGCGCGTGCCCGGGACCGGAGTTTACATGTCGGGAAATCGCGACGGAACTCCCCTCGCCCTTCTCCACAATCTCAAGCACAACAAAGTCCTGCACCAACAGGTGGTCGTGTTGACCGTCCGAACCGAGGAAGTCCCATATCTGACCAACTCGAAAGACCGGGTCGCGATCGAACAACTGGAGGAAGGTTTCTGGCGAGTCCAGATTCACTTTGGTTTCATGGAAAAACCGGACGTCCCCGCCGCCTTGAAAACCGCGAACGAAAAGCGCGTCCAGTTCAATCCGATGCGGACGACGTACTTCATCGGCCGGGAAACGATCCTCGCCACCCGCAAACTCGGTCTCTCCTCCTGGCGCGGCTCCATCTTTGCCTGGATGACCCGAAACGCCGGCGACGTCACCTCCTACTTCTGCCTCCCCCCGAACGGGGTCGTTGAGCTCGGAGCGCGGGTGGAAGTTTGAGCTGTGGGGGGGCGCTGCGTCGCCGTCAAAAGCACGTTTTGAAGCAACGGCGTTCAAATCTCGGCGAGATTATGACCAAGCTATCTGCGAGCCACCCTGTCCATTGTCGCGGAACGCTTCGAAGTGACCGGTAGCCGGCAGTCGAATTCGCTCTTCGGTTTCACCGTGATAAGATCGCTTCATGAGTCCGAAATACGAAAGAGTTTTCAGCGCTCTGTTCGCTGCTCTCGCGGGCGCATCTTTTGTCGCAATTACACAGTTAGCGGTTAAGTCTGATCCACAAGACGTAGACCGCGGCGCTATGTGGAAATTTGCTTTAGCTTTGCCCCTTCTCGTCGGTACTACGATAATTTTTAGAGACGGCCTGCCAACGAAGAACCGCAAGCTGTCGATATTCATCTTCGCGGCAGGCTGGATTGGCGGCATTCTTGTGGTGCAAGGCGTTCTTGAGTTGATATACGCGGTTAATGCTCGAGCTTCGGTCGCGTTCGGAGTTCTCGTGATAGCGATGATCGGTTTGATGGCCCTGGCGGACAAAAACCGGAAGTGAGCGTTGTTTTAGCGCAACGGCTCGGGAATCGGCATTCCCTCCGCTTGTAATCCTTCGAGATGGAATTCGATAGCGTCGTGCATCTCATTTTCCACCTCGGGCTGGGTGCGTCCCGTCGCCATGCAGGCGGGGCACATCCGGCGAGTAGGCGGAATAGCCAGTTGAGGTCTCTTCAATGATGATCAAATCGCGATTCATTTCAGCCTCGGACGCTTCTCATCCCGGACGCGCAAATGTAAAACTTGATCGGGCACAGACTGCAATCGCAACTCCGCTCTGAGATCACGCCGAAAATGCTTAATCAAAGTCGTCCATAATAGCGCCGCCTCCGGCGACGAACTCGGCAATCAACGTCTGAACCAGACATTCAGCGGTTTGGAACTGCCCGGCAGATTGAGTTGCAACAGCTGACTCGAATTTAGAGGCGTCCAACTGATCTCGGCGGTGTGCTGATGACTCCAAACGTCGATAAGCCTCGATAAGATAACCAATGAGTTGTTCTCGCCTCTTGTTCGCTCGGTCGCGCCGAGCGGCGAGAACGTGACCGACAATCCAACCGCCAACGGCAAGGGCGGTCGTGATGAGGAGTGGTCCAAGAAGTTGCCAGTTCACGAGGCGAGGCGTTGAAGGCGGCTGATGATTCGCGCAAGCCGGGTGCGTCCGCCACGTGGAATGTAAATGGAAAGCACGGTGCCAGAATCGTAAAGTAGCCAGTGGGTAATGCGAAGCGCAAGATGAGCAGCGGACACGAGAGCGGCAATGCCGACATAATATGACTTCGGGATGTAATGCTCGAACTCGTTGCGGACATTCTCGTGAAGCCATTCGATCTCGCGAAGCTCTTCATCGCTGATTTGGGGCGGACGCGCACCATGAGCGTGAACCATGAAACAATCGGTCTGAATCATCGCAAGCAATTCGTAGAAGCCAACCAGGTGCTTTCCGTTCGCCACGGATTGTTGCGGTTTTGATGGCGCGATGTGGGGAGGGGAGCACGGATGTGGGGGTGAGAAGCGCCACGCCTTCCGGCATCCGGCAACCTCGATCCGCTGGATCTCCAGCCACGGTTGATTGCCGATCTGGTATTGTGTCCGGCGATCCTTTTTTCGGCGGCCGACGATTGCGAGGTTAGCTGTGTCGCGAAGGGCCTCGACCATCGAACGGAGTAACGCAAGATGTGATTCACGGGCAGCCCGAAAGAAGCTGGGACGGGGACGCGATAGCTCAAAGGCGATATGATGTAGATTACTGTCGAGCAATAATAGATTGTTCACAGTCTCGAACTCTGAACGATTCGATTTCAATATCGCCACGGAAGCCGCCTCACGAGACACAAGACCAGCGACTCCGAACGCTTTCGACTTCGCCGCATTGCCTGGTTCCTGCGCGCGTTGGAATCACTACCACCATTGTTCCGAAATCGCTTTTTCTAACGCCGCTATGATTCGAGGCGCCTCACCCGCCTTCAACTCGCCCGTGGCATCCATCCGCTTAATGAGCGTGATATAAATGCTTTTCTCGCGAGCCGTGGCTCCAAGGGGCGGGGTAAATGCCTGAAGGAAAAAGCCGAGATTCGAGTAGAACGGACGACCAGGAGTATCAACAGGGGGCGCGTGTGCCACCAAGTTCAGCGCCTCCGCGTATGATTGAATCGCTTCAAGCTTCGGCCGGAACTCGTTCCACGCACGCCATACGGCCTCATCGCGTTCCGCGCGGCGCTCATCAGCGGTCTTTCTCTTACGCGGCATTGCTTAGAGTTTCGGTTCATTTTGTGGATGGTCCGTGCCATAAATCACTTCAATCTTGCCTCCGCCGCTGGAGGCAGGACCGAAAACCAGTCCCCCATCCATCGCATCAACGACTTTGATCAGGGCGTCGTACGCGTGAAAGAGGTCATTCAAGCCGATCCGGTTCAAACGGTTCTCGAAGCCGACAACATCAAAAAGCGAGAGCATGATTGGGTCGGATTCCATAACGAACTAGCGAACGACTAAAGAGAGAGATGCAACGGCCACCGAGAATGAGCGCGGGCTGGAACGGTGTCAGTCTATACGAAGATGCCACTCGATCAGAAAGCGGTCCATCTCGCTCGGAGTTCGGTATAACCCAAGAAAGTAATATGCTCCACCGGTCGCTGGCTCCTCAGCAGACGTGAGAGAGTATCGCTCACGCTCTTCGGCGCTGGCTTTCGCGACATAAATGCGAAATGAGACGAGGTCCGCGTCGGACACGAAAACGCGGTATCCTCGCCCAGGAACGAATTCGCTAATATGTGTATTGGTATTCATAGCCAAATGGTCGAGCGGCATAAGGAGACTTAGACAATAAATTTTCCATCTATCTCGGTTAGAGGAGAAAGGCAGAGGACATGGCAGGAGGGTTGGGGGCAATTTATCAGCGCTGCCACTGGCGGTGCAACCAGCAAAGCGGAAAAGTCGCTCTCACGCCTTGAGGGCCATCCGATGGTGCTTCAACCAGCGACCGCGAGGAGAAGTTTGACACCGGGACTTCTCTCGATTTCGATTGAACTGGCCAATAACCGGCGGGAGCCGGCGTGTTGGGGTCTCTCGGCTTTGATCCGTCTCGTTCCTACTGTAGAATCAAACCAATGAGCACCGTGAGTGAAATTCGTGAAGCGATCCGCAAATTGCTGCCGAAAGACGCATGGCAGCTGGCCGCGGAGCTTCGTGAACATCTCGACGCCCTTTGGGACAAACAATTTGGAGACGATGTCGAAGCTGGCCGCTTTGATAGCGTGATTGCGCGCGCGAAAGAAGAATACGCGAGCGGCAAAACCCGGTCGAGGGATGAAATCGTCGGGAACGACTGAGTTTTGGAAGTCGTATCGAGACTTGCCGGGGCCGAGCAGGCAGGTAACGAAGCGGACTCTGCGTTCAGGTGAACGCGAGTTGCGCGCGTTTGACGGCGGCTTCGAAAACGTCCCGGAGCTGTCGTTTCTGCTTCTCAACCGAACGACCAGCATCGAGCTTCCGCTCGACCGAAAGGCCAGAGATCGCATCCGTGAAACGGAGCAAGCGCGCCCCGTCGGCGAGCTTCACCAGCTCAACCTCCACGTTGTTCTCCTCGAGCATCCCTCATTCTTCACTGAAGCCGTATGATTGCAACATGCCGGCGAAGCTCTCGGGGAAAGCGAGGGCAAGTTGATTGTGCGCGGGCCGCGCCGCCGCTTCGAAATCACCTTCGTTGAATAGAGCGACGGCTTGGGGTGGTTGCGGGTTGCGTCACGAAAGCGGTGGAGGTAAAATGCTGGCTGTGGACGCTATCGTCGAAAAGCTAGACACCAAGCTGAGCAAGTGGAAGCCTGAAATCTCGCAAGAAGTGCGAGCGCTTGTATCGCAGGTGATTGATGCGGCTGACAACGATGCTCTCGATCTGGTGCGCTCTCGCGTCGTCGAACAGGAAGTGCTAAACCAGCTAGATGAGCCCGCGTCCCGGTGAAGTGTGGCTGGCTGATCTCGGCCTTGCTGCAAAGACTCGCCCGGTAGTAGTCGTATCGCGACATGACCCACAGGCCCCACGCGCGCTGATCATTTATGTGCCGCTGACGACGCAGAACCGAGGGAGCAGGTACGAGGTAGAACTACCGAAGCTAGTTTTTCTGCGTGAGACGAGCGTGGCGAATGTCCAGGGTGTCGCTTCATTGGCCGGAACTCGCCTGGAGCGCAAACTGGGTGAGGTGCCATCCGATGTGCTGCGGCAAATCCGCGAGGCACTCGCATTCGCGACCGGGATGGAGTAAACAACATCGACCGCGAATACGATCAGCGACACCCGCCGGAGCCGACGATGAATTAACTGCCCCAGGGAAGTTTGAAGTCGGACCTCGCCCCTATCGGATTTCGATTGAACTGGTCACGGCGCACCGGATGGTGCAATCTTCGCCGCGTTTCCTGTGAAATCCTGATGGCTACTATTGTCGATCCGACGGCTGTGCACCGGCCGCGTAATGTGGATTGGAAGCGTGCCGCCGCCCTTCTCTATGGCGACTGGGGCACGAGCAAAGCCTATGTGATCGGGCTGGCGTTCGTCGCGGCGGGGTTCGCTTCCCTGCCGATCATCCTGGCGGTCTGCATCCTGACCGCGGTGGTCGCCTATAATTACATCATCGTTTGCGCCCACTTTCCTGATGGCGGCGGCGTCTATTCGGCGGCCCGGCAACAGAGCCGGTTCCTCGCCTCGACCGGCGCCCTCCTGCTCATCGCGAATTTCATTGTCACCGCCGCGCTGAGCGGATGGGCCGCCGTCAGCTATCTCGGCGTGCCGACCAAATATGCGCCGGTAGCGACGATGGGACTCATTCTCGCTGTCGGGGTCATCAATTTCTTCGGCCCAAAACACAGCGGCAGCGTTTCCATCTGGCTGGCGATCCCGGCGGTGATCGTGGTCGCGACAATCATCCTTTTGGCGGCGCCCCATCTCAACACGGACTACCTCGAGCCGCCCCACGAAAATCTGGCCCACACCTGGGTCGCGTTTGTCGGCGTAATCCTGGCGCTGAGCGGTGTCGAAGCCATCGCCAACATCACCGGCGTGATGAAGGCCGATCCGGATTCGACCCCGGAGCACCCGAAGGTTACCCGCACCGCGACCAAGGCGATCGTGCCGGTCGCCATCGAGGTGGTGGTGGGCACCGCGCTCCTCGGCTGGGCGATGCTCTCGTTTCCGCGAAATCTTTTGCCGCAGTTGACGGCGCACAAGGAAGACATGTTGCGCTACCTCGGCGAGGTCTACGGCGCGATGGCGGGAGGGCTCGTCGTCGGCCACGTCTTGAGCGTCATCGTCGGGATCGTGTTCGGTTTGCTCCTGCTGAGCGCGGTGAACACGGCGGTGGTCGCACTGATCGGCGTGATTTACATGATGGCGCAGGATGGCGAGATGCCGCGGCCGCTCGCTAAGCTCAATTCGCACGGCGTGCCCCAGATCCCGTTGCTGATTGCCGTTGTGATTCCGATCATCGTCCTGGCGGTCACGAAGGATTTTGAATCTCTCGCCGGTCTATACGCGATCGGGGTCGTCGGCGCGATCGCGGTCAATCTTGGATCGTGCACGTTCAACAAACGGCTCGGCCTTCCCTGGTATCAACGCCTCATCATGGGGGCGACCTTCGTGGTCCTGGCGGCGGTCGAAGTGACCATCGCCAAGACGAAGCCCGAAGCGCTTTTCTTCGCTGCATGCGTCCTCGGCGCCGGGTACGCGTTGCGGGCCTATTCGCATAAAGTCTCGGGGCTACGAACGATGATCGTGGCGAAGCAGGTCGCGGAGATGGTGACACCCGATCTCGCCGCGACGATGGCGCCACGCTTGTCCGAGGGCCAGAAAATCATGGTGGCCGCACGCGGCGTCACGCCGGCGCTCGCCTTCGCCCTCGAGGAAGCCCAACTGCGCAAGGCGACTCTCTGTGTTCTCTACGTGAAGGAAATCTCGGTCTATTTCACCGGCGCACCGACGAATCTCGGCCGCGCGAAATGGCAGGACGATCCCGCGGCGAACGCGATCATGTCGTTGACCATGCGCCTCGGCGCCGAGCGCGACATACCGGTGCAACCGGTTTACGCGGTCAGCGAAGACGCTGCCGCCACGATTCTCGATCTTTCGGCAACGCTGGGCGTCGATTACCTGATCATCGGCGCTTCGCAACGCACCGCGATGGCGAAACTGCTCGGCGGCAGCGTCGTCACGAACGTGGCGCAGCAGTTGCCCGATTCGATCCGGCTCGTGATCTACGGCTGAGCCCCGCCATGAATCCGCGCGACCAGGTCGCTGAATCCTTTGAGCTGATGCAAAAGCTCATCGGGTATCGCTACGAGAAGGCGTTGCACCACCAGATTATGAAGGCGGCCGACTACTCGATGCTGTCGGAGGATGTCCTCGTCCTGATTTATCACATGGCTAAAGTCTGTGAGGGCAGCATTCTCGAGATCGGATCATTCCTCGGCGCGTCGACCGTGGCCGCCGGCATGGGCGCGCGCGATTCCGGCCGAGTGAAAAAGTTCGTCAGCATTGAGCCCGGCGGTGCACTAAAGGATCACAAACTCGCCACGAAAAACATTTTCAAAGACCTGACAAAGCATGTCTCCCGAGCCGGCTTATCCGACGCTGTTACTCTCCTGAATGGCTCCTCGTTCGATCCAAACATCGTCGCGACGGTCAAAGCAAAGCTGGCTCCGGGAGAAGTTGGCTTTTTCATTTTCGACGCCGACGCAAACGTCCGGCGCGACATCGATTGCTACGGCGACCTGCTCGCGGACGGCTGCTGGGTGGTGATCGACGACTACATCAGCGCGACCGACAAAGCCGGTCCGACCCGCGCGCAGGTGGACGAGCTCGTCGGGGCTGGGCGCCTGGTGCCGCTCGGGTTTTACGGCTGGGGCACGTGGATGGGCCGCTGGAGCAGCGGAGCTGTTCTGTAGCCGCTTCGCTGTGCGAAGCGCTGTAGTGTCCGCTGTCTCAGAGGATTCTCGTTGGATGCGCTGGTGCCAGCGCACGCTACAACGTCGCCCACAGGGCCAGGCTACAGAAAGGCACGCACGAAGCGAAAAGCGGCGCTTCACAAGCTCGCGCCGCGCCGCTAGGTTGCGCCCATGCATTACCGATTGCTTTCGATCTCCAGGACGATTGCGCTCCTCTGTGTGACCGGCGCGGTCGCCGCGCTGGGCGCGCCGTCCCAGGTTCAAGACCGGGCTGACCGGTTTCTCTCCCTGGCCAACGCCGGTTACCAGGGTTTGTATCGCGTCTTCAACGAAGCGCAGTGGCTCGCTGTCACCGACGTGACGCCGGAGCACGATGCCGCTGCTGAAGCGGCAGGGAAAGCTTACGCGGCGTTCAACGGAAACCCCGCCTTGATCACGGAAGCGCGGGAGCTGCTGACGCACGAGAAGGCGTTGAATGAGATCACGGTCCGGCAGTTGAAGCAGTTGTTGCTGAACGCGGCTGAGGGACCGATGACCAATCCCGAACTGGTCGCCAAACGAGTCGCGGCGGAGACGAAGCAAGCGTCCATTCTCAACAGCTTTGAGTTCAAGCTGAACGGGAAAACGGTCACCGCGAACGACATCGACAATTCGCTCGAGAAGAGCACCGATCTGGCCGAGCGCAAAGCCGTCTGGGAAGCGTCGAAGCAATCCGGCCCCGCGTTAAAGCCGAACCTGGTCACGCTCCGCGACCTCCGGAACGGCGTGGCCAAGGAAATGAAGTATCCCGATTACTTCACGCTCCAAGTTTCAAACTACGGGATGACCACCGACGAGATGCTCAAAATGCTGGAGAGCTGGATGACGACACTTCGCCCGCTCTATCTCCAGCTCCACACCTGGACGAAATACAAACTCGCTGAGAAATATCACCAGCCCGTCCCGAAAAAGATCCCGGCGCACTGGATCAACAATCGTTGGTCGCAGGAATGGGAAGGACTCGTCGAAGCGGCGAATATCGATAAATTCTTTGAGGGCCGGCAACCGGAGTGGGTCATCAAGACGGCGGAGCAGTTTTACACCGGGCTTGGGTTCGGCCCGTTGCCGCAAACTTTCTGGGAAAGATCTGACCTCTATCCGCTGCCGGCCGACTCCAAGCGGAAGAAAAACACCCACGCCTCCTGCTGGCATATCGACCTGGAGAACGACATCCGTTCGCTCCAAAGCATCGAGCCGAATTCGCGCTGGTTTTATACCGCCCACCACGAGCTGGGACACGGCTATTATTTCAAGGCCTACACGCGGCCAGAGGTGCCGCCGCTCCTGCGCACCGGCGCCGCGCCTGGCTTCCACGAAGGCATCGGCGATCTGATCTCGCTCGCCTCCAGCCAGGTGCCGTATCTTCAGTCCCGCGGAATTTTGCCGAAAGATTTCAAGGCGGATACGACGGCGTTCCTGCTCGACGACGCGCTTTCCCGCGCCATTCCGTTCATCTTTTTCTCGTGCGGGACGATGCCGCATTGGGAAGCCGATGTGTATGCAGAGAATCTTCCAGCGGACCAATGGAACGCGCGCTGGTGGAAATACGTTTCCGATTTCCAGGGAGTCGAGCCCCCCGCCCCGCGCGGCGAGGAATTCTGCGACGCGGCGACCAAGACGCATATCAACGACACCCCGGCCTACTATTACAACTACGCCTTTGCCACCGTGTTCAAATTTCAACTGCACGACTACATCGCGCGCAAGATCCTGAAGCAGTCGCCGCAATCGTGTAATTACGCCGACAACAAGGAAGTCGGGAAATGGCTGGATAACATTCTCAAGAAAGGCAGCACCGAAGACTGGCGAAAAGTGTTGAAGGAAGCGACCGGCGAAGATATTTCGACCCGCGCGATGGCGGAATACTTTAAGCCTTTGCAAACCTGGCTCGAGGAACAAAACAAAGGCCGCCAGATCGGGTGGGAGTAAACAAGGATGGGCGCTTTCCAAACCGCCCTTCTTTGGCGGTCGCCGCCGCTCCTTGATCGCGAATTCCGACTAACCGAATGAACCGCTACCTCATCACGTCCGCGTTGCCCTACATCAACGGGGTAAAGCACCTGGGCAATCTGGTTGGCTCAATGTTGCCGGCAGATGCTTATGCGCGCTTCCAGCGGGCCCGCGGCCACGAGGTCCTGTTCATCTGCGCCACGGACGAACACGGCACCCCGGCTGAGCTCGCCGCCCACGAGGCCGGTCTTCCCATCGACGAGTACTGCGCGAAGATGCACGCCGTCCAGAAAGACCTGGGCGATCGCTTCGGCCTTTCTTTCGATCATTTCGGCCGTTCTCACTCACCGCAGAACCACGAAATCACCCAGCATTTTTATCATGTGCTCGACCAAAACGGCCTGCTCGAAGAGCGCACCACGCGACAGGTCTATTCGATCGACGACAAGCGATTTTTGCCGGACCGCTACGTGATCGGCACCTGCCGGCATTGCGGATACGAACGCGCCCGGGGCGACCAATGCGAAAACTGCACCCGCGTGCTCGATCCGGCCGACCTGATCAACCCGCGCTCCGCCGTCTCCGGTTCGACCAACATAGAGCTGCGCGATTCGAAACACCTTTTCCTGAAGCAATCGCAGATGGTCGGACGATTGCGCGAGTGGATCGATTCCAGGAAAGACTGGCCCGTGCTCGTTACGTCGATTGCGCGCAAATGGCTCGATGAAGGATTGAAGGATCGCAGCATCACCCGCGACCTGGAATGGGGAATCCCGGTGGCTTACCAGGGCCAGGTTCGTCCCGGCTTCGAAGGAAAGGTTTTCTACGTCTGGTTCGATGCTCCCATCGAATACGTCGGCGCCACGATGGAATGGAACGACCGCGATTGGAAACGCTGGTGGCGCGAAGACCAGGGCGCCAGCGACGTTCGCTACGTCGAGTTCATGGGAAAGGACAACGTGCCGTTTCACACCGTGGGCTTTCCGGTCACGTTGTTCGGCTCCGGCGAACCGTGGAAAGTCGTCGACTACATCAAAGGTTTGAACTGGATGAACTACTACGGCGGCAAGTTCTCCACCTCGGGCCATCGCGGGATTTTCATGGACCACGCCCTCGAATTGTTGCCGGCTGATTACTGGCGCTGGTATCTCCTCGCGAATGCTCCCGAGTCCGACGACTCCAATTTCACCTGGGAACATTTCCAGGCGACGGTAAACCACGAGTTGGCCGATGTGCTCGGCAACTTCGTCAACCGGATCGCGAAGTTCTGCCATGCGCGTCTCGGTGGAGTCGTCCCGGCGAGCGGCGAATACGGCGCGCTCGAAGCGGAAACGACTGCGGCTCTCGAGCAACGTCTCAGCACCCTCACCGCGCAAATGGAAGCGATGGAGTTCCGCAAATCGGCGATCGAGCTGAGATCGATGTGGGTAATCGGGAACGAATATCTCCAGAAGGCCGAACCGTGGATGAAGATCAAGTCGGACCCGGCCGCGGCGGGAGTGTCGATTCGCTACGCCTTAAACCTGGCGATGGTGTTCGCCGCGCTGGCTGAGCCTTTCATTCCGCACGCGTCGGCCATAATCTCCGGCGCCCTCGGGAAAAAGAAGAGTTCGCTGCCGTGGCCTGACAAAATAGCAGATTCACTCGAACCGGAGGCGGCCATCACGGTCCCCGACGTCCTCTTCGCCAAGATTGAGCCCGAACAATTAACCGCCTGGATCGAGCGCTTTGGCGGAGCCGACAGCTAGGTCATCCCGCCTCAGGGGCCGGTTACGCGAATGGAAGGATCTACGACCAACACTCCCCGGATTGTCTGACGTCCAGTCGAGTCTATTTCCCGACGATCGATAATTCGGATTGGTGAAACCGTGTTTGTGCCGACCGCCTTCAACCTGACCCGCTGCGGAATCAGCGAGCCAGTCACGAATACCGCGCGTTCGTTGGACTGTTGCTCGATCGGCTTTCCGGCAAACACAGCGGGAGCAAGCAAGAGAGCCGCGGTGAGACCCATGACAAAGACAGGAAGCCTGATGATCACATCTGACTTTACAACTCGTGGGACGGAGCGCAAACCTCAACGCGGAGGTCGAAAGCCAAATTCCGCCTGCAATTCTCCCCAGAGCCAGCTAACAAAACCGTCCCTGGAGATTGAGCCCGCCTGGCTCTGCGCGAGGCCTTCCGCCTCCTCCACTTTCCCCGTGTGACAGTAGAGATAAATGAGAAGGAAGCAGTCGTTGATATTCGAGAAACCTCGATCCCTTTCTCCCTCGAGCAATCGAATGGCAGCGCCAAAATCTCTCTGGGCGAGCGCGTCCGCCACGAGATCACGGACGGCCTCGGCCGGCAAGGAAGACGAGGTGGCCGCTAATTTTTTCGCGAGGGAAACGCGAAGTGGATCTGTTTTGAGGACCTCCAGGACCGGGGCCCGGAGTTGCGAATGCCGCAGGTAAAAATCAAGCTCGGCCAACCAGTTGCTGCCGGCGAGCTCCGCGCGAAACCGCACTTCACGAATGAGGAAAAGCGGCTCCAGCGCCTCCTTTTGTTCGTTAGGCCACAGCTCACGGATGAACGAGGAGGCAAAGAAGCGCTCCAAGGCGGCAGGGCCCAGAAGATAATCGTTGGCCAGCCGATAAATCGGTTTCATGTCCGGCTGGGCATCAGTCAGGCGCTTGGGATAAAAGTCGTCCAGCGGGGCGACCCCCTGGGTCAACCGGTCGATTTCCTCACCGTCCATCAGGAACAAAGCGGGTATTTGCTCGGGGACTTCGATGCCGGTTCGAGCCAGGTCCGGTCCCAAAGCGGCGTCGGTAAGGAGTTTCCGGGCCAGCGCTTCATCGGGCTTTCCGATTGGCGGTTTCATTCCGATCATGACCCATTCCAGATCGGAGGTCGCCCAAAGTGAAGCATTCGGGAAAACGTTGTGGAAAGCCCGAAGGATTGCCTTGGTTTCGTCCACCGTGACCTGGTAAATGGGCAACCAGAAGCTGACGATTCCGCCCTCCTTGAGCCGCGCCTTCATCAGCGAAAAGAATTGCTGAGTATAGAGATTGACGGCTCCTGCGACCTTCAAGGGCGGCGGTTCCCCCGTGATGATGTCATAGCTCGTCGGCGAAGCCTGGAGAAAAAAGCGGCCATCCTGGACAAGGGGCGTGACCCGGGAATCACGCAGCGGATTTGGATAGCCTGCGCCTGGGTATGAATCAGCGAGGTCGAAGATCTCCTTCGAAATATCGACGATGTCGAGGTGCCTGAGATGTGGATCGCGCGTAAAGGCATCCGCCGTCACGCCGACGCCATAGCAAATCAAAAGGGCATTCTCGCTTCCGGGCCGCAAGATAAGAGGCAAGTAGGCAAACATCCGCATGTAACGTTGCGTGCGCGGCGCGGTTCCCGACATGGAATACGAGTTGGTGACCAGCCGGTAGGAGTAGGGTTGACCGTGAAGATCGCGACGGAGCAGCTGGTAGGTGTCCGCCGTGCCTTCGATCTTCCGGGAGAGGACCGAGCCGTCGCCTTCGTAGAGGCGACGCGCATTCGCGAGATGGGTATCGTCGCGATGGTAGGGAAAGATCGCGAGGATCAAAATGAAGAGGGCGCTGAACGAAGGCAGCGCAATTCCAGAGAGTCGTCGCAGAGACCAGCTCTCTTTTTTGCTCACGAACACAGCGAGCGCGGCGTAAACGGCCGCGCAAAGAATCAAACTCGACTGAAATCCGAGCCGAGGGAGAAAGACGAATCCGGCGAGCAAAGGGCCGCAGGCCGCACCGATGGTATTGAAAAGGATGGTGAGGCCGGTGCTATTCATTCGGCCGGCCACCTCGAATTGCACACCGGTGGCGATCGCTGGGAGCAGAGCTCCTGAGAGAAAGGCAACTGGAAACATCAAGGCCAGAGAGAGGAGCCCGACTTGCAGCGCGAAAGCTCGGTCGAAGGTAGGAATGTTAGGTGGGCGAACTGGGACCGGGAAAAAGACATAAGATAGAAGCGTCGCGCTGGCAGCGAGGATCAGGAGCAGGGGCATCAGGTGCTGTCGGCGAAGGGCCCGGTCCGGAATCAGGCTGCCGGCAATGCTCCCGAGGCCGATACCGGCCAGGACGACCGCGAGCACGATAGAAAAGGCGATGGAAGTGGACGCGACGTAGAGACGGAGGAAGCGAACCCAGATTACTTCGAGGCCAAGAAAAACGGCGCCGGCCGCCAGGCTAACCAGGAGTACTTTCCAAGGCGGCCTGGATTCGAACGAAAACCGGACGCGCAGCCGCATTCGAGCTTTCCTGGCCGACTTCGGCTCAGCCCGGGCGAAGATCCAGGCCAGAGCGGCTGCCGCACAGCCCAAGGCAGCCGCAGCCCATGCGGTTCCCAAAAGTCCGAACCGCTGGACCAGATAGATTTCGCCGAGCAGCGCGCCGGCCATGGCCCCGAGCGTGTTCCCTCCATAAAGCAAGCCGATGCCGCGGCCGAACTCCTGGCGTTTTAGAACCGGATCTTCCAGCAACACGGGCAGGGTTAAACCCATCGCCGTCGTCGGAAGAAGGAGAATCAGAAACGAGACCGTGAAACGAATAACGTTGAGCAATTCCTGGTGATCCCAGAGGGCTTGAAATCCCGCGCGCATCCATTCCCCCAGGACGGGGATTCCAAAAACCAGGGTGCAACCAAAAATCGCCACGCTCATTTCCAATCCGGCATAAACCCGCAGCGGGCGAAGACGTCCCAAGGTACTCGAAGCCGCGACGGCACTTCCAAGGGCGAGGCCGGCCATGAAGCTCGAAAGAATCAGGGCGGCGGACCAAACCGAATTTCCGAAAGCCAGACCGCTCAGCCGGAGCCAGAGAGTCTGGAAGAGAAGCGCGCTACATCCTGAAAGGAAGAGAATGGCGGAGACAATCGCGACACGCACTTATCCAAGCCCTATACGTTCCCCGCTGGCGCCGCAAGAAGGGCGCTACGGGGCGTCGCTGATTATCGTCCGTTCGGCGCTCAGAATTTCTTCGTCAGACGCAGGTAGTAGAAACGGCCGGTCGCATCGTAGGTGAAGCCGGGATAACCCACTGAGTTTCCACCCTGACCGGATGCGAACGGCGGATCGGTGTCAAAGACATTGTTACAGCCGACCGTAAACGTAGTGCCCTTCAGGAGGGTATCCCAGAAGCTCAGCCGGCCGGACGCCGATGTGGAAACGGTGGTTTTGCTGTCTTTTGAACTGCTCGGGCTTTCCGAAGTTTCGTGAACCAGAGAGCTGAAATCGTAGGAGGCCTGAAGGTCAAAGAGCCACCGCCGGTCCACGTTCCGGATGTTCAGGTCGGGATCCTGCTCGATAAAGCCGCTAATCAAGCGAACCCTTCCGAGGAGATCGAATCCGTTCCAGGCCCAGTCGAGACTGGTGTTGCCTCTCCACCGATAATAACCCTCCTGGGACTGTCCCGGATCGGTCGTCACTCCGGCCAGTTGTTCCGTCACACCGCCTTCGACCCGCTGGATTTCAAACGAGTTGAGATAGGTGAGCTGGGTTATCGAAGTAAAGGTGCCGAAGCTCGAGGGGTATTGATATTGCATCCCGAAATCGACGCCGTTGGCTTTCTGGGACGCTTCGTTTCGGTTCGAAACGACAATCCGGGTGATGGTGCCGTCTGGCAGGCGTTCCACTCTTTCCCCCGGCAACAACATGCCTGCGAACTCGCGCGCCAAAACCGCATCGAGAAACGCGGACTGGACCACGCCAGTCCGCTCGATCTGCCAAAGATCGGTCGAAATGGTCAGGCCGGGAACAAACTTCGGCGTCCAGACAATGCCGCCGCTGAATGTCTCTGAATCCTCCGGCGCCAAGTCCGGCGTGCTCTGGATGAGAGTAGTCGTTTCCGGCTCGAACGCGCCTCCATTCATCGGATCATGCGACGGCTGGATATCGGAAATGGGAGCAGAATAGAGTTCCTCCAGCGACGGTTCCCGGAACCCGAGCCCCCAGGTGAATCGCACCGTGAACGAGTTGTCAAACGGTTGCCAGCGCACTCCTATCTTCGGCACGGCGACATCCGTATCGTTGTTCAGGAACGCTTCGTAACGCCCGGCGGCGTTGATATCGAGAGCGTAAAATCCGGGGATTGCATTTTTCTCGCTGAAGATGGGAATGCTCGTCTCGACAAAGATGGCGTAGGATTTTCGTCCGCCGTGCGCCGTGGCAATCGCCGAATTACCGGCGATATCGCCGTTGATGTTGAGCTGGTCGGGATTTTCGTCCAGCGTTTCCCGCCGGAACTGACCCCCGAGGGCAAATCCGATTCCACCCGCCGGCAAATCGAACAGGGCGGTCGTGTAAATGGTCGCATCGATGGTAGCGAGCTTCGACGTATCCAGGTCTACCGGATGGACGCGAGCAAACTCGACCGAAGCGTCATTCGACGGAATCGGAACGCGGAAATCGCCGAAGGGATTGAAGGCGACCGTTGTTCCAATGAATTCCGGCGAGTTCGGATTAAAGATCGGGTCCGCCTGGTTCAGGATGCGGTTAAAGCGCGAGATCGAGACCTGCTGCCCCGTGGTGGTGTTCTTGATCTGGCTATAGCGGAAGCCGGTGTCGTAACCCCAGGTGCCATTGAATAATTTATCGCCGCGAAAGCCGAGGGTAGCGAGCCAGGCTTCACTCTCATTGTCGAAGAGGCGGTTGCCGAATTCCGCGAGGCGCGCTCGCGTCCCGCCGGAAATGATTTGGTTGAATGGATTAAAGGGATTGAACGCGCCGGGAGCCACGCCGGTTTCGGCATAAGTGGGTCCGCCGAAGGGAGTCGTTCCCGCGGGATTGGCCACCCGCGGAGGGATAGCGATGGTGACAAACCCGGGCGTCTGGAAGTTCCCCGTGGCCGGAGCCGCCAGCTCATTGTGCGTCTTTACATTTTGATACATCCCGTCGGCATAGATGACGAGTTGTTCGCCGAAGATCTTGTGATCCATCGCGACATAACCGCCATACCGCTCGGATTCCGGAAACGAGAGCGAGAATTCGTTGAAGTTAAATCCATTCGGACCCGACCTCGGCCGGCCCGCCCCGTAGAGATAAGTGTTGGCCGGAGCCAGCCCGTTCGTGCCGTTGGGGGCGCTCGCGAACTGGTTGCCATTGGGGGCCGGAATCACGGTTCCGCCCGCTTCCGCCACGGCGGCGTTGGTGACCTGGAGATTGTATGGACTCGCGTTGCTGCTTAGAAACGGCGGCACCGCGGAATAATCGCGGTCGTGATTGAAGATCGAATTGCGATGGTAGTAATTGACGGTCCCGGAGACGTTCGTCTTTCCGTCGCCGACCCCAAAGGTCAACGCGGTATTGATCGAGCCCGAGTCTTTGTCGGTCGTGTTGCCGTATTCGAATTTCGCTTCCGCGCCGCGATAGTCCTTCCAGCGCTTGATGTTCACCACGCCTGCGACTGCATCCGCGCCGTAGGTGGTGGACGCGCCATCTTTCAAAATCTCAATGCTTTGGATGGCCGATTCCGGAATCGTATTCAAATCGACGAAGACGACGCGGCGGTTGCCCGTGGGATAAGGCGCAACCCGGCGGCCATCGAGCAGGATGAGGGTCGCCCGGGCGTCGAATCCGCGCAGGGCGATCGTGGCCGCGCCCACCGCGGTGTTCGAGCCGTTCTCGTTGTTGGAGACAGGCACCCCGTTCGCGTTCGACACGGTCAGGTTGCGGAGAAGTTCCTCCGTATTGCGTTCTCCGGACTTGTTAATCAGGTCGCGCGTCACATTGAGGACCGGGTTTGGCCCCACTTCCGCCGCCGTCGGAATCGCGGACCCCGTAACGAACACGCGTTCCGTGCTGGCTTCCTCCGTCCCGTTTTCGTTGAACGAACGGACCGTGGTCGATTCAGTCGTCGGAGGCGACGTTTCCTGGGCAAGGACGCTGGTCGCGAGGACGAGGGATAGATTTAGAGCGAGGAATGTCTGGAAAAATCCGAACATCCGCAATTTTGGGTTGATCATAAGGAACTCCTTCGGTTCCCGAAGGACTAGCAAGATGATCGTGGGATGCTCAAGACAAATATTTCGCAGGGTTAACGCCTATTTGACGATTGTTACCCTCACCGTCTCCTCCAGCTCATCGTTGATGTAGAACTCGACCCGATATTTCCCTTCCGCCCAGCCGTCCGGCGGCCGGGCCAGGGTGAAGCGAGCGCTGGAATCGGGAGCGGGAGCTTCGGTCTCGGTTTCGTCGATAACAAAGTTCGGCTCGACCAGATCGCCCACGTCTTCCGCAATCCACGCCACGCGGACTCTGGCCTTATCCGGCAGACCGCGACCATGCCAACGCACGTAAATATTTTCGACATTGGATTTGAATTCAGTTTTCGATCCGCCACCCGCGTCGGTCGAAACTTCGACAATTAACTTTTTTCCCACCTTGGCCGGGTCCGTTACAATCGCGGGGCCGCTGATAGGCGGCGAGGCCGTGGGCGTAACCACGGCTGCCACCGTCGCTGTCGGGGATGGGGCGGGAGTGGCCGTTGGTTTCGCAATGACCTCAGGCTTCTTTTGCAGTTCGAGAGTCACGCGCTGCAATAATCCGCCGGTCGGACCGCGCACCACGGTCGTCTCTTTCACAAATCCAACCTCAGGAGAGAACCACCGGTCCAGAGTCGCTGCCATGAGGGAAGAATCCTCGCAGTGAATGCGAAAAGCGCGAAACGTCCCGGCCGCCACGATCACCGTCTCTTCCTTGGCGACTACGAAATGCTGGTGCATCTCCATTCCGGCCACTTCGCCATCCGAGTCCCACGCATCGCCTGCCTTCAGGCTCGCTGGAACAATCGTTTGGGGCGGATCGAGCTTCGCCATCCGACCGTCCCTGCCCCCTCGGGCGTGGCAGACTAAACCGTGATCGTCGAGTGTCATCAGCTCGGTTTTGGTGAGGACCCCGTCGGTCCTCGTCTCGAATTTCAAGAACTCCTTCCCCTGGAAAGATTGGCGGCCGACCCTGATTTCGACGGTCGCAGTCACCGGGGGCGCCGCCGCCGGTCCGTTGAACACCTCGTTCGATTCGTATCGCCACGTGGTTCCCTCCGCGACGGGAAGAAGCGGATCCGCGCGCGCAACGGCCATGACCAAAAAAAGTGCGGCGGTCAGGGATAATTTTCTCATTCGCATAATGGCCGTGCGGCGAAACATCAAAGCAGGATCAGGATCAAGAGCAAGAGCAGGCAATGGGAAGAGACGTTTCATTCAAGTTTGGAAGCCAAGCGACCACACGAGAGGAGAATGAAACGAAGTCCACCGGTTCCAAGCCCGACAATCCTCCTAACCGGCAGTCTTCTGTCCGAGCGCGGACACCGCAATTTGGGAATCAGAGATCGCGATAATTTTCACTTCGCCGGCGCACGGGGAATGGCTAGGAGTCGGCGGGTGTGCCGTTTTCGGCGTCTAGGTGCGCTGACCTTCGAGGCATCAACGACGCTAGAGGAAGTCCGGCTGCCTGGAGGATTCTTCGATGCGGCCCAACTCTTTCTCCGATGCGGTTCCGCTTAGCCAGCGGTGCCGATGAGCCCGGTCTTCTTGTTCACTTCCTCCGCTGCTGGCATGAACAAAGATTTAGCGCAAGTGGAGGACCGGCAAGACCGTCAGATTGGCGAAAAAAGAGTCTTGCTAATCGCCTCGACTCAACCGCATCATGCCGGCGAAGGGGCGAAACCTTTCGAACCCAGGTGATCCCCTCACCCCCATGCCTCTGAACTGGAGAATCGGTTGCCGCGCCCGGCACGGCTGGGCGCCTGTAATTGTCAGCATTAGTCTCGGTCTCGTCTTGGTGCTGTTATCGAGGGCTCGAGCATGAACTTGGACGGTTTCGAAAGGTTTCGTCTCGATTGTCTGAAGAGACCACTGCTTATCATCCGCGGACGCAAGGGGTTTCTGGCCTGCGCCTACATTGACGTAGCGACATGCGACATAACCGAAGAGGCCTGCGCAATAGTGACCGGCGTCTCTACGTTCGAGCAAATGTTGAGCGCAAGGGTTGTTAAGGTTTCGAAAGCCGCGGGTGCCCTTGGAGTGAAAGTGGGAGTTACCGGAGCGGAAGCTCTGGATCGGCTAAAATGACGGCTCGATGCGCTGGAGCGAATTTATTCCGGGCGCCTGGAGGCGTACTTCCTGGCACTTTCACCCCTCGCCACCGGGGCATGGTGTCGAATCGGTCCCGATCAAACCTCATTGAAAGGAAATAGTCTATGTCGCGAGAACCGAAATTCAGCAAAGCACCCGGGCAGACGGACTCGCTCGGCGAGACCGCTCCCCTGAGGAACGAAGAAGGAAAACCGCCGCTGACGCGGCGCAGATTTCTTGAAATGGTGGGGGCTGCCGGAGGCGCGGCCGCGGTCTACGAGACCATGGTGGCCATGGGCTTGCTGGCGACGCCGACGGCGTTTGCCGGGCCTCCGAATACCAGTGGGGCGCCCGGCAAAGGAAAATCGGTGCTTGTGCTGGGGGCGGGCGTTGCCGGTTTGGTCGCCGCCTATCGATTGCGCCAAGCGAAGTATTCCGTCACCGTGATCGAAGCTTCGAACCGTATCGGTGGCCGAAATTTCACGGTCAGCACCGCCACTGCCAATCACGGCAATGTCATTGTCGAAAACGGGTCGAGTCAGCAATGCAAATTCGTCGGAGATCCGTCCAAGCAATATTTCGAAGCCGGTCCCGGGCGCATTCCGTACCACCATATCGCTCTGCTGGAGCTGTGTCGCGAGCTCACCATTGCGCTGGAACCGTACATCATGGAAACGCGGACCAATCGTTTCCAGAAAAATGGAGCCTTCGACAATGCCGCAGTCGAGAACCGCCGGATCGCCAACGATACCCGGGGTTATATCGCATCGTTGCTGGCCAAGGCAGTAGATAAGGGGGCGCTGGACGAGGAGCTGACGCCCTTCCAGCTAGGGGATCTCGGCAAGACAAGGCTGTTGAACTTGCTGGGCACCTTCGGCAACATCGGATCGAAGCCTTTCGATTACACAGGATCAACGCGCAGCGGCTATATCGTCGATCCGGGCGTGACCGAGGCGGGCACTCAGCCGCCCAAACTCGACCTGGCGGCGCTGTTGGAATCCGAATTCTGGACGCACAGGTTCTATCAGCCGGAAGACTATCTGTGGCAGCCTACCTTGTTTCAGCCGAAGGGCGGCATGCGATTCATCGTCAGTACGATTGTCAACGCTTTTGACAGACTCCCGCAAACCGATCCCCGCAGTGAGATCATAACGGGAGCTCCAGTGACAGAAATCAAAAATGGCAACGACGGCGTTGTCGTCACCGTGGGCGGCAAGCCTCGTGCCGCGCATTATTGCTTCAGCACGATTCCGCTGCCGTTGCTCTCGGGGTTGCCCAAAACTGGTTTCACCGAGAAATTCCTTCAGGCGGTCAGGGTCGTCCAGTTTGCCAAAACCTGCAAAGTCGGCTGGCAGGCGGAGAGCCGGTTCTGGGAAGAACTCCGGCTCAATCCGGGGGCTGGCCCACCGGATCGAAAAAACGGCCCGCAGATTTTTGGAGGCATCAGCTGGACCAATCATGACATTACCCAGATGTGGTATCCGTCGGAGGGTTTCTTTGGAAAAGGGCCGGCCATTCTCACGGGGGCTTACAACTACGACGCCGTAGCAGACGCGTTCGGCAACCTGTCGCTAAAAGAAAGACTCGAGCTTGCGCAGCAAGGCGGGCAGCTGTTGCATCCTGAATTCAAGCGCGAAGTGCCGTTGGACAGAGGCCTGTCCATCGCATGGCAGCGCGTGCCGTTTATTGGGGGCGGGTGGGCGAACTGGAATCGAAATGACCCGCAACACAGGGATGCATACAATCAACTGCTCAGCCCCGATAAGCGATTCTATGTGGGCGGCGATCAGGTATCTTACCTGCCAGGCTGGCAGGAGGGCGCCGTCTTGTCGGCCTATCACGTGGTCAAACAAATAATCGAAGGCCGCCCAACGTTGGCCGCCCTGGAGAAGGGCGAAGAGTTGCCCGCACCGGATACCGCGAGCAGCGTCGGATCGCGTTGATGGATCGTCTGAAATGCAGCGGCCTCCACTGCCGGATGCGATCCTCCGGCGGTGGTCGCTTTAGAAAGCAATTCCTAACACACAATGAGCTCCATTTTTCGCCGATGGTTCCGTTTAGCCGGGCCAGCGCTTCTGCTCCTGCCAATCACTGCAGTGCAACCAAGCGCCCGCCGATTCCAATCCCGGCGTGGTCCAGATCGACGACCTGAAGCCGTTTACCCGGGTCCTCGCGATGAGCGACGCGCATGGGGAGTATGCCCACCTGACCAGGCTACTGCAGGCCACCGGGTCACCGGCGGCCCCGCGGCCGGTCCGCCGAACTCCTCGGTCGACTCGTAGCGCCACGTGGTCCCGTCCGCGACAGGCAGGAGCGGTTCTCAGTGTGCGAGAGTCGCCGCCAAAAGGAGCGCGACGCTGAGGCCGAGTTTTGTCATGGACCGCCACTCTCGACCACCTGCTTTCGCTTGGCGAATGCGAGATGGCTGGCCCGAGCAAAGTTAGGTTTTGCGCGCCGGGGCATAGTTCTATATCTCTTCGTCATACCCTGCCGTCATGGCTGTTCGGCGCATCCTTCTCATTAGTAACTCCACCCTTCACGGACGTGGCTATCTCGACCACGCCGAGGACGAAATCAGAGACATCCTCGGCCCCGCGAAGCGGATCCTGTTTTTTCCATTCGCACTCCACGATCGCGACGGCTACGCGGCCAAAGCCCGCGAACGATTTGCCGCGATGGGTTATGAGCTCAGCTCGGCTCACAACGCGGCCGATCCGCGGAAAGCCGTCGCCGAGACGGATGCATTCTTCATTGGCGGCGGAAACACCTTCCGGCTGCTGAAAGCGCTTCAGGATTCCGAGTGGCTCGACCCGATTCGCCAGCGAGTCAGGGGCGGTGCGCCCTACATTGGCAGCAGCGCCGGCTCGAACGTGGCCGGTCCCACAATCAAGACGACGAACGATATGCCGATCGTGGAGCCACGGAGTTTCGAGGCGCTGGGGCTGGTGCCATTTCAACTCAACCCGCATTTTCAAGATCCTGATCCGAATTCGACGCACATGGGCGAGACCCGCGAGGAACGGATCGCGCAGTTTCACGAGGAAAACGAAACGCCGGTGCTTGGCCTGCGCGAAGGCGCCTGGGTGCGCGCGAGCCAGGGAACCGTTCTCCTCGGCGGAACCAGGGGCGCCCGCATTTTTCGGCGCGGCGAACCGCCCGTCGAAAAAGATACCGGCGACGAACTTTCCAGCCTGGTTGGAGCGCCCGAATGAAATCGGAGCCGACGCTGCTCCTCTCGCGGAGCGAAGTCGCCCAGTTGCTCATGATGCCGGAGTGCATCGATGCCGTGGAAAAGATGTTTCGGCGCCTCGGCGAAGGGAAATTGCCGCCGCCCGGCATTCTCGGGATCAAATCGAAAGAGGGCGGCCTTCACATCAAGGCCGGTCTCCTTCCGGGAGAACGCGATTTCATCGTCGCGAAGCTGAACACAAATTTCCCGCACAATCGCGCCAGGCACGATCTGCCCACAATCCAGGGATTGATCGTGGTCTGCGACGGCGAGAACGGACGTCCGCTGGCGGTGATGGATTCGATCGACATCACCATCAAACGCACCGCCGCCGCTTCCGCCGTCGCTGCGAAATATCTGGCCCGTCCGGATTCTTCCACCGCGACGATCTGCGGCTGCGGCCAGCAAGCCGCCGCGCAAGTGTCCGCGATCTGCGCGGTGCTTCCGCTCCGAAAAATCTACGCGTTCGATGCAGACTTTGCTGCCGCGGAAAATTTCGCCGCCACTCTCACAGCGGAATCCTCCATCTCCATCGAGCCACTTCGTGATCTGTGTTCTGCGCTAGAGCGCAGCGACGTCTGTGTCACCTGTACTACCGCCACTCAATTCTTCGTCAGACGAGAAGACGTTAGGCCCGGCACCTTTATCGCCGCCGTCGGCGCCGACGATAGTCATAAACAGGAAATCGAGCCCGCCCTGATGGCGTCTGCAAAAGTTGTCGCCGACAACCTCGACCAATCCTGCACCATCGGCGATCTCCACCACGCCATCGCCGCCGGCTTGATGCGAAAAGAAGATGTCCATGGGGAGTTGTCCGAACTCGTCGCTGGCAAGAAGCCTGGGCGGGCCGGCGACAACGAGATCACCATCTTCGACAGCACCGGCATCGCTCTCGAAGACGCCGTCGCTGCGGTAGCGGTCTATGAAAAAGCGTGCCGGCAAGGAATCGCGACGCGCTTCGACTTCGTCCAGTAGCCGTCCACCCTCCGAATTATGTCAACCCGGCCGGCCCGATTGAGAGTCGGTAAGCAATCCACCGCCATCGGGAATGACATACGTGATTCACGTATACGCTCTTCCGCTCGCCCAGATTGAATTGCGAAGCGGCCGAAATCCGCTTGACGCGAGCCGGAGCACATTCGGCGATCGAATCGCAACCCGCATAACCGCCCGGAGAGAGCCGCGCGCGCAGACGACCTGCGGGCCTCCCATCCAGGGCTCCGTTGGCGGATCGGTCCGATCTGTTGCATTGTTGACAGCGAACCCAGCTTCGATGCTATACGTGAATCACGTATGTCATTCAGTAGTCAGTTCTGGAGAGGAGAGAATGAGTTGTAGAGCTCGCTCGCGGAAGAAACGCGGGGCATCCGTGAAGATGGACTTGAAGGAAAGACTTTATGACTGGCGAAGACGAAACGATTTTTCACAGAGTGAGGCTGCGCTGAAATTGCAGATTTCCACCCGAACGTTACAAGAATGGGAACAGGGCCGTGCCCGCCCGAGACACCTCGCCCTGATCGCGATCAATAAAATAATCGGCGGCTAATAAATCAGCCCGTAGTTTTGCCGCGTTTCCAGCAAGGATGACATACGTGATTCACGTATGTCATGCTTCGACGTCATTTGAAACAGATCCCTGCGGCACCCCGACGACGACGCGAGCGGGAGAAGCCTGTCGCGCCTTGAACGATCCGGCCCAAGTCCGAGCCGACGACGATCCCTGAAACATCCGGTTAGTCGACTTCGACGACGGCCTGAGATTTCTGCACCATCGCGACGGCGGCTATTAAAATAATACCGGCGATGATCTGATGGGGCCGGAGCGCGGCGTGAAAGAAACCCCAAGTGATGCAAACCGCTGCTAGCGTTTGCATCATTTCAAAATAACCGGCGGTAGAAGCGCGCGTCAGGCGCAGCCCTTCAAAATAGATGAGCAACGGAACCGCGCCTGAGATCGATGCGAGGAGAATGAGCGCGATAATCGCGGTCCCGGCGTGCGCCTGGGCGGCAGCGGGCCAGAGCGATGGGAGGTTGAGTTTTCCATACGCAACGAGAATGCCGGTCATACAGATCAGCCCGACGACAATCCGCAGGCTGGCGGCGAGCCGAAGTGGGATGCCGATCATGACGCCGCGGCCCGCCACGGTGGAGAGTCCCCAAAAAAACGCGCAAACCAGGGCGTAGGCCGTGCCGAGGTTCAACCCCGCTTGCGCAAACGAAACGCCGATGAGCGTCGGATGTTCCACTGAAAGAAAAATGCCGGCAATGACGGCGGTGCTCGCGAAGAGGAAAAATCGTGGCGTGAGGCGGTCCCCAAAAATGAAGAAGGCGCCGACGGTCGAGATCACCGGCTGAATATTCAGGATGACATTGACCACGGTCGGGTTCCCGTTTTTCAGGGCGAGCGTGAAGAAGATCGTGCCCACGGCCGAGCCGGCGAATCCGGAGAGGAGAAGGTAGCCTCAGCTGCGTTTGTCGATCTTGCGGATCTCGCCGAAGTGCAAAAGAAGAATGGGCAGGAACATCAACAGAATGAGGATGTGCTCCCAAAAAACGATCACCTCCGCATCGAAGAGATCGTTGAGCAGAATGCGCCAGGCGCTCTCGGTTCCCCAAAGGGCGGCGCCCAGCCCGACGAGCCAGGGCCCATAACTCGACCGGCGCGTCCGTTGATTCACGCGCCCGTTCTAGCGGGCTCGTCCCGAGCCGTCAAAACCTGTTCGTTGTTCGAAAGCGCGCGCCCTAGTCGGATCGCAGAGCAACGATCGGATCGACTCGCAGGGCGCGGCGCGCCGCGAGCCAGCACGCCAGGAGGGAAACCATCGCGAGCAAGAGAGTCACGGCGGCGAAACTGAGTGGGTCGCGTTCGCTCACTCCGTACATTTGATTCGCGAGGAGTTTCGCCATGCTGAGCGCAATCGCGACGCCGGTGGCAGTGCCGACCGCGAGGAGGAACGTTCCCTCTTTGAAAATCATTCCCAGGATACTTCGATGCGTTGCGCCCAGGGCGAGGCGGACGCCGATCTCGCGCGTCCGTTGTTGAACGCCGTATGAGATCACAGCATACAGCCCCGCCGCGGCCAGAAACACCGCCGCGCTGGCAAAGCATCCAATGATTAAGAGACTGAATCGTCTCGCCGCCAGCGCCGCGCCAACGACTTCGCTCATGGGCCGGGCGCGGCTCACTGCTATGTTTGGGTCGACCTTGCGGATTTCCGTCTGCAAAAACTGGTCGACCTCCCTCTCTCCGGGCAACATTTTCATCACCCAGTAGGTGCTGTTGCGCAGGAATGGAACGCCGTCCTTCGGGACTTGTCGCAGCGGCAAATAGATGTCCGCCTTCGCTGGCATTTCCAGGTTCGTCTGTTTCACCGCGCCAACTACTCCGACGATCTCTACCGGTCTCGGTTCGGCGTCGGTATCATCGATCAGAACACGCTGTCCGATCGGCGACCGATCGGCAAAATGGTTTTTCGCGAGCACCGCGCTAATGATCGCAACCGGAGGACGCTCGCCGTTGTCTTCCTCGGAGAAATAACGGCCGCCAAGCAGCGGAATCCCCATGGCGCGAAAGTAATCGGGACTAATGATCCGGTAATTGGTCGACGGCGTGTCTTCTGGTTTTCCCGGGGGCAAATCGGGGCGGGTGAAGTGAATGAAAGAAATGCTCTTGGGTGCAAGCGGCAGAATCGAGACGAGTCCGGTCGCTTTCACGCCGGGCATCGCGGCGAGGCGAGGTTGCAGCTGTTCGTAGAATTGCACGATCGCCGCGCGATCGGTGTACCCGACTTGGGGCAGAGAAAAGCGCGCCGCCATCAGATCGGAGGAATCGAATCCCGGTTGTTCCCGGCTGACCCGGACAAAACTCCGGAACAACAGACCGGCATTAACGAGGAGAACGAGCGCCAGAGCAATCTGGCCGATAACCAGGCCCGTGCGGAGGCGGGATTGCGTTTGCCCGCCGACGGAGCCGCGGCCTCCCGAGAGAAGCGAATCACGGAGGTCGGAGCGTGAGAGCAACCACGCCGGCGCCAGACCGCAGACAAGCGTGGCCAGCAAAACGAGAAGACTGGTGAAGGCAAATACCTGCCAGTCGATGGAAAAACTTTCGATCCTGGGCAGGTCCGTGGGAACCAGGCGAAGAAGGCCGCGCTGTCCCCAAATTTCGAGGATCACGCCTAACGACCCGCCGGCCAGGACAAGGATGAAACTCTCCACCAGCAGAAGCCGGGTTAGTCGACCGCGGCTCGCTCCCAACGCCGTGCGCACGGCCAGCTCCCGCTGGCGCGCAGCCGCGCGCGCCAGGGAAATTCCGGCAATGTTGATGCAGCCGATGAGAAGAACAGCGCCGGCCGCGCAGAAAATCGTGATCAACACCGCCCGGATGTTGGTGACGATTTCCTCCGTCAGCCGGACCATCGTTATCCCAATTTTTCCCGTGTAAAAATCGGGGAACTGCCGGTGAAGATTCTGCCGAATGGAATCGAGCTCGGCGTGCGCCTGTTGCGACGTGACGCCTGGTTTGAGTCGGCCCATCATCCGCAGAAAATTTACCGAGTTCCGCGCGTTCCGGCGCGGATCGGAATCCGGCTGCAAAGGAACGACAATGTCGCTGTCGAGATTAGGGAGGGCGAAACTGTCCGGCAGCACACCGACGATCTCCCTCGTCTCGCCGTTCAAATTCACGCTGCGACCAATCACTCCCGGGTCTTTGCCATATCGCCGCGACCAGAGGCCGTGACTGATCACGACGACCGGGGGCGCGCCACTTCGATCGTCGGCCGCAACGAGCGTCCTCCCGAGCAAAGGCCGGATCCCGAAAAGACCGAAAGCGTTCGCCGTCATTCGGACCCCCTGGACCCGCTCGGCGCGACCTGCGTCCGCCAGACTCGGATTGAATGAAGCGACGGCGGCCAAGCCCTCGAACGAGTTGTTCTGGTCCCGATAATCGCAGTATTCGGGTACGGAAAAATTCGTGCGCGGATTATCCGGCCGTTGCGAGTAGATCCACACCAGCCGATCCGGCTCCAAAAAACCGAAGGGGCGCAGAAGGACAACGTTGACGACGCTAAAGGCCGCCACGGTAGCGCCGATTCCCAAGGCAAGGGTGAGGACCGCGATCAAAAAGAATCCCGGCGCCCGGCGCAAGGCGCGAAAACTGAAACGCGCGTCTTGAATCACGCCCTCGAGAAAATTCCCGCCGAGCGCTTCGCGGCATTCCTCCTTGAAGCGTTCGTGACTCCCAAATTCGATCCGCGCCTGGCGCTCAGCGGCGGCCCGGTCCAAGCCGGACCGTTCCAAGTCGGCGAGGCGATGTTCGATGTGCGAGCGAAGTTCCTCGTCCAGCTCGCGATCGGTTTGCGAGCGACGGAGGAATCTCGTGGCCAGCGAACGAAAAGACGCTCTCATGCTTTCTCAGGTTCCGCCGCCAGGACCGTAGCCACTGCCGCCGCCAAACGATTCCACCACTCCGTTTCTTCGCGCAGACGCTTGCGGCCTTTCGCCGTCAACTCGTAATACTTGGCGCGGCGATTGTTGTCCGACTTATCCCACTCTGCCTTGAGCAGGCCCTGCCGGACCAGCCGAAAGAGAGCCGGGTAAAGCGCCCCCTGCTCGATCAGAAGTTTTTGCCCCGAGATTTGCCCGATGCGCAGGAGGACGCCGTAGCCGTGGAGCGGCCCGAGGGAGACCGCCTTCAAAATGAGAAGATCCAGAGTTCCGGGCAGAAGTTCAGCTTCGTCGCTCATGTTTCCTAAGATGCTTAGGAGAATAGCGGCCGCTCCCCTAAGCTGTCAAGGAGAAGCCCGCTCGACTCTGAAGGTGAAGCAACCGCGCGTGGCGCTGCGGGCCTGGAGAAAGGCCGCCTCCGGATTCTGGAATAATTTCGCGATCACGGCTTCGGGTTCCTCGCCCTCCACGACAGAGGCATCGATCATATTGTCTTGCGAATCGTAAGCCCGCAGAACGCGGCCCTGGCGAAAATCGGGCGGGTAGTTGTTCGTCGCGCCATACGATTCACAAGGCGCTTCGTGGACGAAGATCGGCCCGCTTTCGGTATAGGGACGATCGGGCGGAATGGAAGCGTAGGGAAACAGGATCACGCGCTCGCCTGGTTGCGCCCAGCGCAAACAATGACGGCAGGGAGCGGTGTGCGGTGCGGCAACGTTAACGATGGCGTGGTCGCGCGCACCGCGCCTGGCCGCTTCGCGCGCAGCGTCGGCAACGTCGGTCGGCAAAGGAACAATACGAAAGTTGGAAGTTGTCATGCGATCCGATGAAATCATCACTCTGCCCGGTCCGCATCGACGAATTTCGGGCAGCGAATCCTAGCGCCTGGGGCTTTCCGTTTTCGCTTTGCCGGCCTCCTTGATGAGGTCGTCCAGGCCCGGGCCGAAATCCTGGCCGCTGAATTCCTTGATGATCGCGATGCGCCGGCGCAGCTCGCGCTGGTAATCGGGATCCAGATAAATCGCCGGAGAAGGATACCGCGGCGTTTGTTCGCCCACGAAGAGGATCCCATCGACCACTTCGCCCAGCGGCGGCCATTTCTTCGGAGGCACGACGGTGGTGATCGGGCCAAAGTCGGCGCGCTCGAGTTCGCTTCCCTTCACCGCTTTGAAACTGGGCGCGCGTGCCAGATGCAAAGCTTCGGCCACCGGCGGCAATGGGGCGACAATGCAAAAAAGGGCGCCGGGATGTTTGCGTTCGATGATCTGCGCCGCGCGCGGCCCATCGTTCTCCCCTTCTGGAAGCTTTTTCACGACGTGATATTGCCCGGCCAGCAGGAACGCGCGGTGATGCTTCGCCAAAACCTCTCGCTCGACTACCTCGGCATAGCTCGCGTCACGATTGGTCCAGGGCCCGTAATCCTTTGCGGTTTTGATCTTCGACCAATCCAGGGGCGGATCGCCCAGCACGATCCTGATCGGATGATCGCAGAGCTTCCGTTGGTTGATGTCGCGAATGGTCTCGAGGAGTTGCCGGTAGATCGGCGAATTCCAGGTGAACGGCACCGCGGTTTCCCGCCAGAGACTTTGGAGTTGAGCGTCGGAGATGTTGCGTCCAAAGGCGTAAGCGTCCGCCACGCTTTGCAGACGCGAGTTCCCAAATTCGATCACGATGTCGTCCGCCCGGCAGACAAACTCGCGATCGCGGAGCATCTCCCGGATGAAAGCGTGCAACTGCTCCCAGCGATGCAATTCGCCGATCATGATTAGCGGATGGTCGTCGAATTGTTTCGCGATTTGCGCGATCGCCTCCGTGGAAGCTGGCGCCTCTGCTCTCGCGCTGACACCGAACGCGTTGAGCGCGATGACGGCCGCCAGGAGAAACGGACGATTTATTGTCACAAGTGAGGTTTAGAGACTTTCCTCCCGCCTCGTCCACCACCATTCTCAGGCATGGCTGCGACCGTAAATGTAAATGGACGAATCTCCGGCGAGCACGAAGCCGTCATTCCTGTCTTCGACCATGGGTTTCTTTACGGCGAAGGAATTTACGAAACGTTGCGAACCTATGATGGCCGCCTGTTTCTCTTCGATCGCCACCTGCGCCGGTTACGAAATTCGGCGCGGCTGATCGATCTGCCCCTTCCCTTCACTGACGACGAGCTGGCGGCGCGCATCCAGGAAACGATCGCCGCCGCGAACCTTCCTCTAGCACCGCGCTCTGGCCGCCCACAGGAAGCCTACGTCCGCGTTCTCGTCACCCGCGGCGTCGGCGAGCTGACCTACGACCCAAAAGCGACCCCGACGCCTTCGTCGGTCATCATTGTCAAACCGCTTTCCCCGCCTTCCGCCGAGACCTACGAAAAAGGAGTGCGCGTTGTCCTGACCGGCGTCGTCCGGAACCACCCGCAATCGGTGAACCCGATGATCAAGAGCAATAACCTCATGAATTCGGCCCTCGCCGCGCAGGAGGCCTTGAAGCGGGGCGGCTTCGAAGCTGTGATGCGAAATTATCGCGGCGAGCTCACCGAGGGCACGCAGTCCAATTTGTTTATCGTCAGCAATGGCTCCGCGCTCACCCCGCCTCTCGCATGCGGGCTGCTCCCCGGAATCACGCGCGAGTTCCTGTTCGAAATCGGCCCCGAAATCGGAGTTGAGGTTCGCGAACAGGTCCTGCGCGACGACGATCTCTTCGCGGCCAATGAAGCCTTTCTCACCAGCACCACCCGCGAAGTGTTGCCCATCGTCGCTGTCGATGATCGAGCAATTGGCGCCGGCAGACCTGGCCCCATCACGCTTCAGCTGCTCGACGCCTTCCGCGCCCGGATCTGTAGCGGCGGTCTCTGACCGTCGAACCTGTAGCGTCAAATCTACGCTCCCGTGACCAGTTCGAATTCAAGCGGGCGATCCTTCTGGAATCGGCTCACTCCAAACACGCTAAAACCGATCACCTTGCCTTCCTCGTCCACGCGCTTCATTACCGCGCCACTGTTTGTCGGCCGCATGTAGCCGTGCGCGTCCGAAAAAGTCACTTCGAGGTAATCCGCTTCTGGGTAGAACCAGAGTTTCAGTTTATCGCCCATGATGCTTCTTCGCTCAGTCAAACCACTCGGACCCCGGCAAACCTTTCCATTCCGCTGCGCCGCGTTCCAGCTCAACACCCACGATCACCCCGATCGTGTCAACGTCGTCGACCGTGATCGCGAAGAACCCCTCCTTCGCTGTCGCCGCCCTGATCACACGGCACCTCCAGCCGTTGGAACGCGGCGCGTGCGGGACACTTGAATGGGGGGACCAGCTCCCATATCGGCGACCCAAAAGCGCGCGGAAAGCAAAGTTCAAACTCCGGCATTTGCCGCCAGGAGAGGCAGATTCAAGCAGCTCAGCGTTCATGGCGGGAGTTGCGCCCTCGGGCGCCCTCGAGTTCGCGGCGCAAGGCGCGCCGGATGAATTCAGCCAGGCTCAGCTGCTCACGCCGCGCTCTCTTTACCAAAGCGTTCTTGGTCTGGAGCGGAAGGCGGAACGTCAGCGGGGCACTGCCTTTCGGCAGCTTCGTTCTGGGCATAAGGCATCTGTATTATTGTATCATACACAGTGTCAAGACCGAATTTTCTTGCCGCTTCATCGTAAATAGGACACGGTCGGCGACGTGCGGGACAAGGAATCCACAGCTATCACGATCACTCTCCCTCTGGCTCTTGACCGGGCGCTCCAGGCATTGGCCGATCAAAAACATTGCGGGAACAAGTCGGCCGCGATTCGCGAAGTGCTGTACAAGGAGGCTGGGATGAAGGCCAAGCTTCGCATGAACGAGAAGACGGATAACGCCGCGATCGCCAAGGCCGAGCACCGCGCCGTCAAATACGGTTCCCGCAAGAAAAAGAAGAGCCGGAAGTAAGTTTCTGGCTGGAGCCGCTTCGCCATGCGAAGCACGCTTCGTTGCGAGCCGTCCCCGAAGCCGATGAAATTTAGCCGCGCATTAGCAATTATCTTTGGCGTGGGAGCACCCGTGGCCGAGACGGTCCGGCGCTGGGGAACCTGGCGGGAATATCCGCCGGCGCTGTTCGATGACTATATCATGGGAGCGTTGCTTCTCGCGGGCGCGTGGCTGGTCGGCCGGAGATTTGTGGCGGGCCAGCGCCTCCTCGCTGCCGCCTGGGGATTCACTTGCGGACTAGGCTACTACAGCTTCTTCGAACAGCTTCGCCAATATCGCCTCGGAGAGATCGATCCGGCGCCAATTCCATCGAGCGCGATCCTGGCCATCAAGGGAATCGGCGTTCTGCTCGCCATCGTCGCGCTGATAGCGACTCTGACCGCGAAACAGCCTGATCAACTGGCGTCGCGATGAGCCACCAGGAACGTTGTTTTCGTAAAGCGATCGTTTGGACGCTTGGGCTTTCGCTGCCAATGCTGGCCGTCACCTGCGTCCTCGTTCTCGGGTTGCGAGATGCGATTCATTTGGTGGCAACTCTTCCCATTCAGATAGTTTGCGGCCTCCTCATCACGGCTCTCTTTGGATGGATCGTCGCGCCGCGATGGGGTTCAGCGTGTACCGACCGTCTAATTCTCGCCGGCTTTTTCGGTGTCTTGAGCTTCCTAGTGGGCGTACTTTCCGGATCCACTGTATCGATGTTTCTCGAACAAAACTTCGATCTGTTCGCCTACATCCTGAAACCGCTTTTCTGGGTAGGCATAATCGGTTTCATCCCGGCGTTCGTCATGGGCATTGTCGGGGCATTTATTTCCCGGCACCTCCTCGGCAGAAATGCAAATCTTTGATCGACCGAACGCTGTTTTGGCGTGATCGACTGAACTAGCGAGCGACTCAGACCGGGCCGCGGGTCGCACCACCAGCGCCGTCATCGCTGGCATAACGACTGCTTGGTTTCCACGCTCTTCCAATAAACCCATGAAATCCGCCCGTTCCTCTCTTTCGTTCCTTTCGGCCGTGTTTGTTCTGGTCGCGACCGGCACAGCTCTCGCCGGCAATCTGACCGTCAACATCACGCCATCCGCCGCGGTGAGCGCGGGCGCCCAATGGCAGGTCGACGGCGGCGCTTGGAAGGCGAGCGGAGCAACCGTGAAAAATCTCAGCAACGCCGCCCATACCGTTGCCTACAAAACCATCACCGGTTGGGTCGCACCTGCCCCAGCAACTGTCACTCTCGTCAATGGTGTAACCACAACGGTAACGGGCACGTATGTCCCGCCTGCGTCCCTCGTCGTAACGCTTAGCCCGACTTCAGGACAGTGGCAGCTCGATGGAGGCGTCTGGCGCAACAGCGGGACGACGGCGACCGGCCTCACGCCGGGGGCGCACTCGATCAGCTATAGCGCGCTCGCGAACCAGATCGCCCCGGCGACGGAAACCACCTCCCTGGTATCAGGCCAAACAACCTCGATCTCACGCTCCTATACGCCGGCTGGTCAGGTTGTGGTAATGCTTTCCCCGAATACCGCGCAATGGCGGGTTGATGGTGGCGTGTGGCGTCCCTCCGGGACCTATAGTGGATTGCTCCCGGCCGGTACCCACACCATCGACTACTCGCCCGTCGCGACCAAGCTCACGCCGCCAACGGAAACGATCACCATTGTGGCGGCTCAAAACCTTACCCTCAGTCGTTCGTACACGACTGAATCCGGGCTGGTCATCAATCTGACCCCGGCCGTCGGACAATGGCGCGTGGACGGCGGCGCCTGGCGCAACAGCGGAGACCGCGCAGGCCAGCTGACCGGCGGCTCTCATTCGGTCGAGTACACCGGGGCCAGTGGCTACACCGCGCCCCCAAACGAAAGTGTTTTCCTGAGCACGGGTCTGGATCAGACCCTGTCCCGGAGCTATCTCTTGCCCGGCTCCATCACAGTTTTACTTTCGCCAACTGAAGGACAATGGCGTTTGGGTACCGGTTCCTGGCAGGCCAGCGGCGCTACTTTAAGCGGGCTCAGACCCGGCAGCTACGCCATTCAGTTTTCGAGTGTCCCCGGTTATTTTCAAATTCCGACCTACGGGGTCACGCTGGCGGAAAGCGAAAACAAAAATCTCAGCTACAGCTATTCGAGGCACGCTTCCATCACAGTTACTACCGCGCCCGGGAGCGCAACCTGGCGGCTAAACGGAGGCGCCTGGCAATCGAGCGGCTCAACGCTGGGCGCACTTTCGAGCGGTAATTGCACAGTCGAATACTCGGCCGTGGCCGGGATGACCACGCCGCCAAGGGACACCTTTTACCTGGCGTCCGGCGAACAAAAAGTTTTGAACCGCATCTATGGCGGCGCGCCCTCGCTGACCGTGAACCTCGCCCCGGCCGTAGGCCAGTGGCGCGTGGACGGAGGAGCCTGGCAGCTCAGCAGCAGCGTTCTCTTCAACCTGACCCCCGCCGCCCACACGCTGGAGTACACGCCGGCTGCGGGCTACATCGCGCCGCCGACCGAGACAGTTTGGATGCGCAACAACCAATCGGCCAATCTGACCCGCAACTATCGCGACGCCTCAAACGCTTACCTCCACGTCAAAACCATTCCCGCATATCTTTCCGAGATTGGTCTCGCGCAGTGGCGGGTAGACGGTGGCGCGTGGAATCGCGCCGGTGACCCGGCGGCGGCAAGTGCAGGCACGCACACCCTCGAGTTTCAGCCCGCCAGCGGACTGGAAGTCCCACCGCCGAGTAGCGTGACGGTCACAACCGGTGAGGTCCAGGTGGTCGAAGCCACCTACCATATGACTCACCGCCTGCGTTTCTTCCTCCATCAGGATCTCGTCGCCGGGCTCTCGACCGCTGATTTGCAAGCACGCCTCAGTCAATACGTGGCCCACCTCCAGACAATCTGGCATCGCCAAACGCTGCGCCGGTTTACGTTCGATCCGACGACGGACATCAGCATCGTGACAGCGTCGCCTTTTTCGCACAACGCGTTTCCGCCCTTGCCGGAGTACGGTTTCGAAGTGTGGGCCTATGCGGACTGGTCGAACGGAAGCGTCTTTGGAAGTTATGGGGGCAACGGTGGTCTGGACGTAAGTGGCGCCGGCGGGGCGGATGGGATGCACTGGACGCAGATTTACGATCCCTCGACCCTGATTGATGGCTCAACCGAGCTCTTCGAGTATTGGAAGCAAATCGACCACATCACCCACGAGTTCGAACATACCTTCGGCGGCGGGTTGGGCGAATACTACAGCTTCACCGGCTTCAAAGACCTGACCGGCATTGCGCCGGTCTATGATGTTGACTACTTCGCGCCGGCGGACCCGTTCTTTAATGCGCACAGCGACTTTTGGGCGGACCCGCTCCTTCGCAACGTCTGGGACAACTATCGCATCGGTTCACCTACGACGCTCACCGGCCTGCTCGACGCAGTGAATTTCTCTCTGACCAGCGGCGGCGTCATCAATGGTTGCTATCGTAACGCGGACGACTCCCGGAGCGCGCGGACTACACTTCCGGATTTGTCGCACGTCCGGGTGACGATCGTTGATGCTGTAACCGGGCAGCCCATCGCCGGATCGGCGCTGCGGATGTGGCATCGCCCCACCCCAAGCGGCGTTGCAGGAGCAGAGGAACCGGTGGTGGATCTTGGCTCCGGAGCATTCGAGTTCAGCTGGATGGCAAACCCGACGCAGAATCCGTTCAACAACTATGATAACGGCAAACTGCTCAAGGCGTCGGCCAACGGTTACCAACCGGCCACCGAATGGGAGTGGGTCTATGACGCGCAACGGGTGAAGACCGTGGAGGGCGCTGACGTCTGGGAGATCACCATCCCGCTTAATCCCGCGCCGTAATTCATCTTCACGGCCGCTGTCCTCACCGAATCTGCCGCCGCTCGGGGTTAACGCGCCATGGTTGAATCGATCACTTCGGCAAACGCAAGGTGGTTCCCGTCAGGATCGGTAATCATCACCGTTTTGACCTTTTCCCCGGCCGTTCTCTCACTCGTGTCGATGCCAAGAGCTGCCAGACGCTGGATGACGCTCTCCATATCCTTAACGGCAAGCGTGCACGAGCCCTGGCCGGCACGTTCCGGCAATTGATACACCTGCAGCCAGCCACCCCGCTCGAACTTCCATTCCGCGACCTCTGGCATCGGGGTTGAGTCGGGCCCGCGCTCGAAAAGTTTTTCGTACCACGCCGCCGCCGACTTCACATTCTTAACGGCAACGCTCGCGATCGCGTTGTGAATGTTCATTGCGAAAACTATCGCTTCCAACGTTGCATCGCAATCGGAGCGAGGCGAAAGAACGGGCAATCATGGCTACCAACACGATCCGACTTCACCGCGTGATCCGCGCCGACTCCGATAGAATTTACCGCGCCTTCCTGGACCCAGACGCGATGGTGAAATGGCTGCCACCTAACGGATTCACCGGCAAGGTGCACCACATGGATGCCAAAGTCGGCGGCGGCCACAAAATGTCGTTCACGAATTTTACCACCGGCCAAAGCCACTCCTTCGGCGGCACCTATGTTGAGCTCACGCCTAACGAGCGGATTCGCTACACCGACAAGTTCGACGACCCGAATCTGCCGGGCGAAATGCAGGTGACGGTAACGTTGAAGAAGGTCCTCGGTGGGACGGACGTGAACATCGTGCAGGAAGGCGTGCCTGACGTTATCCCGGCCGAAATGTGTTATCTCGGCTGGCAGGAGTCGCTCGTTCTGCTCGCAAAATTGGTCGAGGCCGAAATTCCCGATCAATCTTAAGACCAAGCAATGCGACCCACGGCGCGAAAAATCGGGAAATGGACCGCCGAATTGCTCCTGGTTTTCATCGGCGCCTACGCGGCCTTCTGGCTCAACAGTTATCAGGAACGTCACCGCGACGCGCAACGCCGTGACGTGCTTCTGGCATCGCTCGAGGAAGACGTCCGCGGCTCGATCGGTGTAGCCCACGAACGCGCCGAGAAGTTAGGGCAGGACGCCGCCGCCTTCCGCGCGAAGGTCGACGCGGGGGAAATGCCCCCGCTCTATCCCTTTGTCTTCATCACGGACTACAACCCGACTGATGTGGCAACGCTTCTCCAGGCCGGCGGGGTGGAATTGCTCGACCCGAAAACGCTTGCCGCCCTGCGCAAAGTCGAGTCCCGCGTGCGGGCGTGGCTCGGCTTGATGGAGCGATACCAGAAACTGAGCGACCAGCTCATCGTGCCCAACGTCGACCAGGGGCCGGAGTTCTTCTACGATCCTGCGACGAAGAAATTGCGAAAGCGGTTCGAGAAATATCCGCAGAGCCTCGAGGATGCCGGAAAGTTCTTTGAGGAATTTGAGAAACTCGAAAAGGAATTGCTTCAGCAAATCCAACTCGAGCGCCAGAAACATAAGTAGCGTGCAGCTCTGAAGCACCAGCAGTCAGCGCCGCGATTTACCTTGAGCAGCCGCTAGTCAACTTCCTAGGATTCAGTATCGCTGCACCACTCGAGGCGCAGCTTCACCGAAGGAAAATTATGTATTCTGCTCGACTCCTGACCCGGCTTTGTCTCACCAGTCTTTTGCTTTCCGCTTCGATGGCGGCCGCCCAACCCAGCCCGGCATCCCCTACCCTCAAGTCGGTTCTTCTCGAGCAACTAAAAACCACCCATAACCAGGAAGACTGGTTCGTGCCGGTGAAGATCGCCATTGAAGGCCTCACGCCGGAGCAGGCCGCGTGGAAGGATCCGAATGAGAACCATTCCATCGCGCAACTGGTGAATCACCTGATCTTCTGGAATCAACAGCAGCTCACCAAGTTCAAGGGCGAAAAGCCGGCGCCATTCAGCGGCGATAACAAGGAGACGTTTGCCGGTTTGGACAAGGCGAGCTGGGAAGCAAGCGTGAAACAGATCGACGAAGTCCTGGTCGCCTGGGAGAAAGCGATCGAAGAAGCCGACGACGCGAAGCTGGCGAAGTGGTATTCCATCATTGCCCGGATCAGCACCCACAACGCCTATCACACCGGCCAGATCATCTACATTCGCAAGATGAAGGGAAACTGGGACCCGGCGAAGGGCGTCAAGTAGGCGAACCTTCCTTCGCCTACGGGCCGGCACCGCTGCTCGGCCGGCGTCAGTGGTTTGTAAAAGCGATGCGCCTCGGGCGACTATTGCTTAACGCCTTCCACGCTTAAGACGATATTGATCTCGTCCGCGATCGCGTTCGCCATGAACGTCATCCCGAAATCGCTCCGCTTGATGGTGAAGCGCGTTTCGCCGCCACCGCGAACTTCTCCCTGCATTCCCTTTCCTTCCGGCCCTTTCTTAAACTCGACCGTCAACGGCTTGGTCACGCCGTGGAGCGTGAAATCACCGGTCACTTTGTAATTGTTTCCCCTCCCCTCCACTTTCGTGCTCTTGAAAGTCATGGCCGGAAATTTCTGGGCATCAAAAAAATCCGGACTTTTTAGATGCGCATTCCGTTTGTCGTTGCGCGTCTCGATGCTTTCGATCGGGACCGAGATATCAACCACGCTTTTGGCGGGATCCGCCTGGTCGAAGGTAACCGTGCCGGCGATGTCCTTGAAGTTACCGTAAAAGTTCGTCACCCCGAGGTGGACCACGCTGAAGGCGACCGACGAGTGGACGGGATCAATTTTGTAAGTGTCCGCGGCGCTCGCCGAAAAGACGAACAAGGCAGCCAGGGCAATTGTCAGGATGATTGATTTCATGAATTTGTTTCTGTTTTGTCTTGTGAGGTTTCGGAGTGGAATAAACCACGCTTTGAAGGCCTCGCGACCGATGATTCCTCTTTTCCAGTCCACGCGAATTGCCGCGGCCTAAGCAAAAAGATGCGAATAGGCGTGCTCCGTGATGGCGACGGCGGCCGGATGTTTCACTCGCCGCTCCGCGGTGATGGCATAGAAGTCGGTGCCGCACTCCTCCACCTTGGCAATGACTCGGAGTCCGTAGTGTTTTAGCGCGGTGCGATCGACGACCGTATGGACGATGGTGAAGCCACGGCCCTCCGCGGAACAGACTTCCATCAGGGCCGAATCTTCGAACTCCCCGATGAGGCGGGGGCGAATGCCGTGGGCGTCGAACCAGGTCTCGAGCGCGGCCCGCACCCCCATGTTTTCGCTCGGGAGGAGCGCGGGCGCACCGTGCAGCGACTGGGGAAAATTGCGACGCAGTTTTTTCGCCAGGGCCGGCACGGCGCAGAAGGTAATGCCGGAGCGTCCAAGGCGATGATTGAATGTCTTTGTTTTGAGACTGCTCGAGGCCGGTTCGTCGGCGAGAACAATATCGAGCCGGTGCGCCTGCAACTGATGAACAAGCGGTCCGAGTTCCCCCTCGCGGCAGACGACATGGATCGCGTCGATGTTGCGAAACGCTGCCCGGAGGATCTCAAAAGTAATGAGTTTGGAGACGGCATCTGTTATTCCGATATTAAGGCGCAGCGGCCGCGTGCCGGCGCCTTTCTTGATTGAGCTCATCAGTTCGCGGGCCGCGGAGAAAATTTCATCCGCGTAGCTAAGGACGAGATGACCGGCCTCGGTGAGAACGAGACTGCGGCCGGTGCGCTTGAAAAGTTGCTCTCCCAGCGACTCCTCCAGGAGACGCAATTGCGCACTAATCGATGGCTGCGAAACGTGCAGCGCCTCGGCCGCTTTTCGGACGCCGCCTTTTCGGGCCACCATCCAAAAGTAGCGGAGATGATGAAAATTCAACCATTCCATGGCTGCATAGTAGGTTAGAAAGAAGCTATCAGTCTAATCGATTAGTAGTCTTGGTCGCTCGAATAACCACGGGTGATTTTGGGGCAAATGAAAACCATCCCGCTCCATATCACCCCGCATCATCTGAAGGTCAGCAACGCTGTTCGCGAATTCGTGCGGATAAAAATCTCCTCCTTGGCGCGTTTTGCTGGAGATATTCTCTCCGCCGAAGTCGTCCTGCGCGGTCCCTCCGGTGCGTCCCATGAGTTTTCCGTCAACGCCAGGCTCGCGTTGCCCGGCCGGGACGTGCATGGCGGCGCAACCCATCCGAGTCTGTATGGGGCGGTGAATCGACTGGTGGACCGCCTGGGCCGGCTCTCTCGCAAACGCAAAACCCGCCTCTCGCGGATGGCGCGTCGCCCAACAAAGAAGCCCGGTTCAATAGATAACGATAACCTATCGAACCGATCGACTATCAGTCTTAGCTGAATGACTCGAAACCAGTACGATACGACATGACACCAATAGATTATCTCCTGCTTGCCGGAGCCGTAGTTGCCGGCGGTTACGTTGTCGCCCGGCTGTTTATGGGATGGCTCCGTTCATCGGCCGGCCAGCCCGAAGCAGCACGCGCTCATGAACTCCACCCGCCCGTCGCTCCCGAGCGAATCTTTGGGCGCGTCGAAAAAACAGACGCCTCTTGGCCTTCCCGGAAATGAAAACGCGCGCCATCGATATGAAAAAGCAAGCCATCATCATGAGCGCGGCGGATCACGAGGAACTTCGTTGTGTCGTCGCTGCCGCGGGCCGGCTAAGCCAGCGCGGCCTGGAGGAAATCGCCGCTTTGGAACGCGAATTGACGCGGGCTGAAATCGTCCCAGCCTCCGACATGCCTGCGGATGTGATTACGATGAACAGCCGGGCGGAGTTGCTCGACCTGGAGACGGCGGAACGCATGGAATTTACCCTGGTATATCCAGCGGACGCGAACATCGAAGAAGGCAAGATTTCGGTCCTGGCGCCCTTGGGTGCCGCCATGATCGGGTATCGGGTCGGCGATGAATTCAGGTGGTCGGTTCCTTATGGTGAACGCCGGCTTCGAGTGGCCGCAGTGCGCTTCCAACCCGAAGCCCAATTCAACCGTCTAAGGCAACGCCCGAGTGCGGTTGCAAATTGACCAGAGCACAACTCGCCACTGTCGCGTAAACCGGCGCTAATCCTTCTTGTTACGCGCTGAGCCAGCGCTCCGAGGGGTGGTTATCTTTCGCGGGCGGCGACCCGCGAATCGACCGCGCCCAGCGGTTCGTAAAAGCGGAGCGCCTCTATGTTGCTGCCGAGTTCGCGCAGCGGGTAGAGGCCTTTTTTCGCGCCCGCGCCGGGGTCGCGGATGAGGTAATCGAATCCCTCCTTCCCGGCGATGACGACGAAGTGGGTGATGCCGCTCGGGAAACGCACGCGCACGATGACGGGATTGCCCCGCGCGAGGTTCGAATCGATGAGCTGATACGACGGCAAATCTTCATAGACATGGCGAACCCGGTCCGGCGCCCACCAGGCGGCGCGGTCCCAGTAAAGCCAGCCTTGCTCGGTGTAGCCGCTGGTGTCGGTGAGGAACCAATTCAACTGCTGCGGATCGACGTTGATGCCATACGATCTAAAGACCATGGCCGCGGAAGCGACCGCGCACCCAGCGCTGCCCATGGTGCCATTCTCTTCCATGCCGCCGAGCGGATCTTCGCTCCACTTTTCATCGCCCTGGCGAAAGGAAGGCACTGCAATCTCCACCCGATGAAAAAAGTAGCGGCCACCGCGCGGCGCGAGCGGCCGTTTCCAAATCCAATCGATGTAAACGCCCGTCACGGCGCCGAGGACGAACAGAACGAGAATGAAAAAGAAGCGCTTCAGAGTTTCGTACTTAAGTCCAGACGCAGCGTAGTTTCAATTGTAGCGGCGATCTCAGACCGTCGATCCGGTTCGGACAGGAACGAGGCGACGGTCAGAGACCGCCGCTACAAATCTGCTTTCTTCCATGCGCCGCGGACGTGCTCTGCTAGGTTCACCCATGCGACATCTTATTTCGGCAATTGTTCTCGCGCTGGCCTCGTCCGCGTTCGCTCAAACGGCTCCTCTGGAAGAGCGGGTGGCGAAGCAAAACGCGCTCTTCGACGAATTCTATGAAAACGGGCTGAAGAATTCACCCGAGCGCGCCACGGCCGTCGGCGATTACCGCTACAACTCGCAGCTCGGGCAATATTCGCTCGCGGACATCGCGCGGATGCACGGCGAAGCCAACGAATTTCTCAAGCGCCTCCAGGCAATCCCCACCGACGGGATGGGCGACAAGGACCTCCTGAGTCATCGGCTCCTCGAGCGGCAGCTCGAACGCGAAAACGTGAATTACGACCTGAAGAATTTTGAAATGCCGATTAACCAGCAGAACGGCGTCCACACCCGCCTGGCCGATTTGCCGCTGAGCGTTCCGCTCGATTCCGTGCCGCACTACCAGGATTACATCTCGCGGCTGCATCAAGTTCCACGCGTCCTCGACCAGGTGACTGAAGTGCTTCGCCAAGGCATGAAGGACTCCCTGATGCCGCCGAAGCTGGTGCTCGAGAAGTTGCCCGGCCAATGCGACGGCATCATTTCCGCGAACCCGTTCCTCCTGCCGAGCAAGAAGTTCCCGAAAGAATTCTCCGAGGAAGACAAAAAGCGGCTGACCGATGAGATGACGAAAGCAGTCAACGACGACGTCATGCCGGCGTACAAGAAGTTCGCCGAATTCCTGCGAAGCGAATACGACCCGAAAGGCCGTCCCGATATCTCCGTCGAGACGTTGCCCGACGGCAAGCGTCGTTACGCCGAAGCGGTCAAGATGATGACGACGCTGGAGGTGACTCCGGCGGAGGTGCACGAGCTCGGACTCAAGGAAGTGGAGCGCATTACGGCGGAAATGACCAAGCTGGCGAAGGCGCAGGGGAAGAACGACCTCGCAAGCTTCCGCGAAGCGATCAACAACGATCCGAAGTGGAAGCCGAAAAGCGAACAGCAAATCGTGGACGATTTTAAGAAATACATCGATCAGATGCAGCCAAAGCTCCCTCAGCTCTTCGGCCTGCTGCCGAAGGCGCCGGTGACGGTGGAACCGATCCCAGACTTCGCGAAGGCCGCGGCTACGCATTACGTCGGCGGAACACCGGACGGCAAACGCCCTGGCCGAGTGGTCGTCGCGGTGTCTGATCCGACGAAGCGTTCGCTGATTGACGACGAAGCCGTGGCCTACCACGAGGGCGTTCCCGGACATCACATGCAGATCAGCATTGCCCAGACGTTGCCTGACCTGCCGAAGTTCCGGCTCCACGGCGGTTACTCTTCGTATGCAGAAGGCTGGGCCTTGTATTCGGAAGAGCTCGGCAAAGAGATCGGGTTCTACAAAGACCCGGTGTCCGATTACGGCCGGCTGAACTCGGAGCTGTTCCGCGCGGTCCGGCTGGTCGTCGATACCGGCATTCACGACAAGAACTGGAGCCGCGAAAAAGTGATCGACTACATGCACGCCAACGACGTGGTCGATGCCGTCGCGCAAACCGAGACCGATCGCTACATTGCCTGGCCGGGTCAGGCGTTGGCCTACAAGATGGGACAGCTGGCCATTCGCAAGCTCCGCGAGAAAGCGAAGACCGAGCTCGGGGCAAAGTTCGACATCAAAGCCTTCCACGATGAAATCCTGAACGGTGGCTCGATGCCGCTCGATCTCCTCCAGGAACGCGTCGAGCGCTGGATCAAAGACCAGGGGACAAAGACAGCGAGTAAATAACCCGCGCTCTTGGAGCGGCGGTCTCCGACCGTCGACGACTCTGGCGCGCGTTCCAACGCCGCCCCCAACTTCGCTCGCTTCGCCTTGGCAGTCAGGCCGCCGGCAACGGACGTGGTAGGGACGCCGCGCCGCGGCGTCCGCTGCCTTCGATACCCGCGCGTCCAGAATCTTGACGGCTTAAAGCCGTCAAGATTATCCGGCTCTCGGCAATAACGAACTCTTGACCAAAGAAGGGCGCTTTCCCGTTTCGACAGGCTCAAGGCCCTGAGTCCAACCGAAGGGCAAACCGCCCATCTTCCATTCTGCCCGTGGCAAAACCAGGCGCGCAGCGCGAAAGGATTGACACGCTCACGCCTTTCTGAGAATCACCATTCATGAAACTCGCTCGTCGCACCCTCGCAATCAGCACGCTCGGTATTATCCTGATCATTCTTTTGATCCTCGCCCTCGGCGGGGGCTTTTATGGTGGTGGCGGCCTCTACTACGGCCCAGGCGGATTGCTCCTTCTCATCCTGATTATCCTTCTGGTGATGGGGAAACTGTAGGCCGCGCAAGCGAAACCGCACAGGCAAAAAGTAGTTTGCTGCGCCGTAACGGCCAGCAGGCCACGGCGCGTCGCGCTCTCTCTGTGCTCGCGGCAGCGCGCGCGTCGCGAATAGACTGCTTTTTATGATTTACCACTGCATTCGTCACACGACATTTTTGACTGTGATCGTCGGCCTTGGTCTGACGCTGGCGTTAGCCTTTCAAAGGGCGGAAGCCCAGTCGGCGAAGAAAGTGCCGGCCAAGGAGGCTTCGCTGATTGCGCATCTTGTGAAAGAAGCCAACCACCCGGATTCTCATGGGGAGGAAGACTTTTATCTCGTGGTCACGATCGGGAAAACCGAGTACACCGCTGAGCTTGCCTCCGGCCGGGTGGTTAGCCAAAGCAAGACGGAAAATCCGAGCGGCGGATTCGCCGGTGCGTATGCCGAAGTGGGTCTGAGTCTCATGCACAAAGACAAGCGGAAAAGCACGCAGAGCACTGCGCAGATATTGAAATTACGCGGGACGGAATGGAAGAGAGTTGCGCTCTCCGAAGGCGATTATCAATGCGAAGACCTGAAAGGAATCCCGAAAAGCATTCTTAAAGCGTTGAAAGTTGAGTGTAATTGAGGTGCTGAGCGCCAAGCTGTAGCGGCGGTCTCGGTATCACTGTGATAACCGCGGATTGCGCGGATGACTCGGACGGGCAATTTGCTGCCTCGCATGGTGTTAAAGTCACCCCGGGTTCGACGATCCATTTCTCTTGTCTCCATACGACGGATACCAAGACATCGCTTTCACACGGGAATCGGAACTTATTGTCGTGTGGATGGCGTTAATGAGCGCCGAGAGCTCCGGCTCTTCGCCCGCTCCAAATAACCGCGAAAGAAAACCGAGCGTTCGTGGACAGCTTATCTCCCATGTCTGACCATCAACGAAATCAAAAGCGACCATGATCTCGTATTCACGCGGACCGGAGGGGCACCGCACGAAATGAGCGAACTCCTGATCCTCCGGCTCTGTCGGGTTGAAGCCTTGGGCGCGGAGACCCGCAACGAGCACCATCGCCACGGACCCAGCACCAGATTGGCCCGGCTGAGGAGTTGGATAGTCCGCCTTAAATCGGAGATACGTGCGTGTTCGAATAAGGAGAATTAGACGGACGGACTCATCGAAAGCGAACATTTTTTCCTCGCCCTGAGCAACGAGCGAAACGACAGAAGCCGCCCCGGCGGACCAGGGCAGCTTCATCGCGTGGTTGATGTTTGGTTAGGGTTTAGTTGTTCGCCGGACGGCCGGTGAGCCGCAGGCTTTCGAAGTTTTGCAGGAAAAACGGCTCGAGGGGGGAGCCATCAGGCTTGCGGGTGTAAGTCAGGAATTGATCGGGGGCGATGCCACCGTCCCGCGGGTCGTTGATGACCGGGCAGAAGGCGTAACGGACTGGATCGTTTTCCGGCCGGAGCGTTTTCGTGATGTAACCCTTCGAGTAAAGGTTATCAATGTCGCTCACGGTGCGAATGATCGCGGTCCCGTCGAGGTCGCGGCCGTTCTTCGCGGCGAGGTCGTTCATCATCTTGATCCCGTCACGGGTATTCAGCGCCTTATCGGTGTAACTGATCCAGACGTGGACCCACATGCCGAGGTGATTGTTGCTGAAGTAGCCGTTGCGCATATCGAGAATAACCGACTGCCGCGCGGCCCCGAGACCGACCGGGTTTGTGCCGCGCTTCGGGAACACGTATTCCCGGCTGGCGTCGGCAATCTGCCGTTCGCGCTGCCCGGCGGCATCCGCAGTGAAGGTAGCGACGCTGGCGCCGCCCATCACGCTGAAGTACCAGATATTGCCGCTATGATCGTAAGCGGGCGAAGTACTGAGCGCCCGGACATTGCGCTGGTACCAGAAGATCGGCGTATCTTCCGCCGCGTTGGGACCTGGCTGCCGGCGGCCGGAGATAGCGGCGGGGTTGATGCCGTTCTGCATGTAGTAGGCATCCGTGAAATCGTAAAGACGATCCTCGACGTCGGCCTGAGTGATAGTGGGAATCGCGAGGAGCGCGAGCGCGCCTAACGACAGGTTTTTGAGCAGTAGTTTTGGTTGCATGGGGGCGACAAATACACGCCTGACATTTACCTGGCTATCCGTGAAAAGTAACCCAGTTGTTACCCTGCGAATTTTTCGTCTGGCGTGTGCCCATTAAGGTTCTAGGCGGCCCACAGGGCGCGGCTACAGAAGACGGCGGTTTGGAAAGCGCCGCTCCTTGGTTTGCCTCGTCGAGCAAACATCGGAGCGCGAACGCCACAGCAAGCCCCCTACCAGATCTTTACCCGCACATCATCGGCGCGGAACATCTTGTCGCCGGGTTTAATGTCGAAGGCTTCGTAGAAGGGGACCATGTTGGTGACGGGGCCGGTGACACGGAGGAAGCTCGGGGCGTGGACGTCGGTTTTGACGCGGACGGCGAGGTTCTCGGGGCGGATCTGGTTCATCCAGCTTATGGCCCAGCCAATGAAGTAACGTTGCGCAGGGGTGAAGCCGCCGATCGTTTTGCCGCTCTTGTATTGCTCGGTTTTCTTGAACGCGTCCCAGCCGATGGTGATGCCGCCCAAGTCGGCAATGTTTTCGCCCTGGGTGGCGCTGCCGTTGACGTGGATCGTGCCGGTGGCGATGTAGTCGTTGAACTGTTTCACGATCCCCTCGGCGCGCTTCTTGAACTCGTCGGCGTCTTCTTTCGTCCACCATTCCTTGAGATTGCCGCGCTCGTCGAACTGGCGGCCTTCGTCGTCGAATCCGTGGGTGAGCTCGTGCCCGATGGTGCTGCCGGCGGCGTAACCGTAAACGATGGCGTCGTCGATTTGTGAATCATCGATGCCCGGCAGGATGAAGGCGGCGGCGGGCAGGATGATCTCGTTGTTGGAGGGGTTGTAGTAGGCGTTATAGGTCTGCGGGGTCATCTCCCATTCGGTGCGATCGACCGGTTTGTGGAGCTTGGCGATCTCGTACTCGGTCTGCCAGATGTTGCCCCGGACGCAATTCATCAGGTACGACGTGCGATCGACGTGGTAGGTGGAGTAATCACGCCACTTGTCGGGGTAACCGACCTTTTTCACGACGGTGGCGAGCTTGCCGAGGGCGCGTTCCTTGGTCGGCGGCGTCATCCAATCGAGGGCGCGGATGTGGTCGCCCATGACGGTGAAGACTTCGTTCGTAAGTTTCGTGTAACGTTCCTTGGCCTGCGGAGTGAAATACTTCTGCACATAGAGCTGGCCGAGGGCGTAACCGAGATGCTCTTCCTCGGCGTCGAGCACACGTTTGAAGCGCTCCCGCTGTTTCGGCGTGCCGTTCAGGATCGTGCCGAAGAAATGGAAGTTCTCGGCGTCGAACTTGCCACCGGCCTTATCGGCGAAGGTGTGGGCGAGCGCCCAGCGCAGGTAAGTTTTCCAGTTCTCGAGCGACTGGCTGCCGAGGGACGATTCGACCTGCTTGAAAAACTCAGGTTGTCCCACGATGACGCCGTCGATGCCGGTGATCCGCGCGGCTCCCAGGAATTCCCGCCAGCGAATCGAAGGCGTGATCGCCGTGACCTCGTCGAGCGACATGGCAATGTAGTTCTTCTGCGGGTCGCGCAGGTCTTCGAGCTTGCGGGAGGCGCGGGCAAGCTCGGTCTCGAGACGCATAACGGTGTCGGCGTTAGCTGCGGCCTGTTTAGCATCGTCACCGAGGAGGGCGAACATGCGGGCGACGTGTTTCACATATTCCGTCCGCAGCATGGTGGCGCGGCTGTCCGTATCGAAGTAGTAGTCGCGATTCGGGAGCCCGAGGCCGCCTTGGAAAAGGTGAAGGACATATTTGTCGCTGTTCTTTTCATCCTGGCCGATCGCCGGGGCGAACATCGCGTTGACTCCGATGTACTGGAGGCGCGCGATCGTTTCGAGGAGGCCATGCTGGTCCTTGATTGCGGCGATCCGTTCGAATTCCGGCGCGAGCGGCGTAAATCCCTGCTTCGCGTTTCCGGCTTCGTCCATCCCGGCCGTCCAAAAATCGCCGATCTTCTGCTGGTTCGAACCGGCCGCCGCGGCTTTGTCGGCCGCCGCCTCTTTATTCAGGGCGACGATCCGATTGTAGGTTTCCTCCTGGACGACGTGAGAAATTCCCCAGGATTTCTCGGACAGCGGAATCGGATGCGCTTTGAGCCATTTGCCGACGGCGAAATGAAAAAAGTCATTCCGCGGCGAGACCGAGCGGTCGATGAACTGGTCGAGGTAGTTCTCGGCCGTGGCGGGCTTCGTTGTCTTGTCAGGCTTGGGGGAAGGCGCGGGTGGTTTAGCCTGAGAAGAAACGGAGAAGAGCGCGGTCGCTATCGCGACGAAGAGGATCCTTTGCATAGATTTGGTGTGTTTTTGCAGCCAGGGCGAGCCCGCAGTCGCGCACGATACCAGCGCGCCAGCCGCGCGCGAGAACTGATTCAGGCGCGGAAACGCCTGCCCAAGTCCGGCAGGAACGCGGTGAGGAGGCCGATGAGCGGCAGGTATGAGCAGACCTGGAAAACGAACGAAACGCCATGGTGATCCGCAAGCGCGCCAAGGACCGCCGAACCGATGCCGCCCAAGCCGAAGGCGAGACCGAAAAAGAGGCCGGACATGGTGCCGACTTTGCCTGGCACGAGCTCCTGCGCATAGACGAGGATGGCCGAAAAGGCTGAGGCCAGGATGACCCCGATGACTGCGCTGAGGACGGCGCACCAGAAGAGATTCGCGTAAGGAAGCGCGAGGGCGAACGGCGCGACGCCGAGGATGGAGACCCAGATGACGGCTTTGCGCCCGATGCGGTCGCCGACTGGGCCCCCGAGAAAGGTGCCGGCAGCGATAGCGGCGAGGAAGATGAAGAGATGCAACTGCGAGTCCCGCACCGAGAGGTTGAATTTTTCGATCAGGAAAAACGTGTAGTAGCTGCTCATGCTCGCGAGATAAAAATACTTCGAAAAAATAAGCACGATCAGGATGCCGAGGGACAAAGCCACGCGTTTGCGGGTCAGGCCGGTCTCGCGATGCAGGGAAGCGGGCCGCCTGGCGGCATGATGACGGCCAAGATAGTCGCGATACCAGACACCGATCCGCGAGAGGACAATAATGCCGGCGAGCGCGAGTGGCGAAAACCAGGCGATCTGGCTGCGATAAACGACGATCGCCGCGGCGAGGAGTGGCCCAAGAGAGCTGCCGGCATTCCCGCCTACCTGGAAAACCGATTGGGCAAAGCCGAAGCGTCCGCCTGAGCTCAGGTGCGCGACACGCGACGCTTCCGGATGAAAAACGGAGGAACCGATCCCGACGAACGCGACGGCTATGAGGAGGAGCCCAAGATTCGGTGCAATCGAAAGCAGGACCAGACCGGTCAGCGTCGAAGCCATTCCGAGCGCCAGGGAAAAAGGCTGCGGATGTTTGTCAGTGAATGCGCCGACGAACGGTTGGAGCAACGACGCGGTGAGCTGATTCGTGAGGGTGATCAAGCCGATGTGGCTGTAGTCGAGCCGCAGCTCCATTTTCAGGATTGGATAAATCGCGGGGATCAGCGACTGGAGAGTGTCGTTAACGAGGTGCGCGAAACTCAGCGCGAAGAGAACGCCGAAAACCGGTGCAGCCGGGACCGCTGCCGGCTCGACATCGTCGTCGACGCAAGCCGGCGGGCTGTTCGCCGGCGCTTCAGTCGTGGGACGCATCGCGATACTCTGAACGCGCTCGCGCTCCGCGTCGCTGGAGAAAATGATCGCAGAACAAGGCTGGCCCGGCGTTCAACTTCTCGCGCGTCTTCAAGCAGACCACCGGCACGTCCCCGCTTCAGTTTGTCACCCGCGAAGGAATCACCCGCGCCCGTCAAGAACAACAGCGGCTCGCGGGCGGCGCGCTTTTTTCGGTCAGGGTTGGCCGCCGAAGGTGACGTAATCGTCGAGATCGAGCAGGTCGAACCACGTCTTGATGTCTTCGCGGGTGGTCGAGAATTTGGCGACGGCTTCGGCGAAGAACTGCAGCGTTTCGGCGTCGCTGTCGGAGCTGCGCTGGATCTGGTAGTTGCTCCATTGCGCAACTTCCCACGGCTCGCGTGGCGTCTTCGCGTTGGCTTGCACCCACGCGAGCATTTCGCTGTCGCTCTTGCCGGTGGCGACTTCGGCCTTCAGGGCAGCTTCCTCGATGCCGGTGAAGTTCAGGAAGTGCCGGTCCATGCTTTGGGCGCCGAAACGGAATTCGCCTGACTTACCTGCAATAGTCGCGCGACATTTATCGAGGATGCGGGGCAGCAGAACGTAGCCGCCGAGCGTGACGCGCGGGCTGCGGGGTGGGCGTTGAGTGAGATCGAGAGAGGTAAGGTTGCTCATATGTTTGCAGGTTTCATTTTACTTCTGTCCGCCGGAAACGAGCACGGCCTGGCCGGTGATCCAACGGGAGTCTTCGGAGGCGAGGAAGACAGCGACGGGGCCGATGTCGTCGGGCTGCCCGATGCGGCCGAGTGGCGTCTGCCCTTCGACGATTTTTTGGAAGTCGCTGCCGGCGATGCCGGCGGAGTGGAAACCTTCGGTTTCGACCATTCCGGGATTGAGCGAGTTCACGCGGATCTTGCGGGCGCCGAGTTCTTTCGCGAGCGAGTTCGTGATCGCATCGACGGCGGCTTTGGTCGCGGAGTAAACCGCACCGCCGGGCTGCGGACTCACAGAGACAACGGAGCTGATATTAATGATGCTGCCGCCTTCATCGCCGAAAGCTTCGGCGGCCTTTTGCGAGGCCAGGAGAAGACCGAGGACGTTTACGTCGAACTGCTTATGGAAGTGCTCCTCCGTGACTTCCGTCAGGGGCTTGAAGTCGAAGATGCCGGCGTTGTTGACGAGAATATCGACGCGGCCGAAGGCACTCTTGGTTTCGGCAAAGAGGCGGTCGATGTCGGGTTTCTTCGCCACGTTCGCCTGCACCGCGGTGGCTTTGCCGCCGCGCTTGATGATGGTATCCACGACGCGGCCCGCGCCTTCTTTGCTCGATGAATAATTGACCACGACGGACGCGCCGGCCGCGGCGAGATGGGTGGCGATGGCTGCGCCGATACCTTTGGAAGCTCCAGTGACGATGGCGACCTTGCCGGTGAGTTTGCTCATGATGATTGGGTTCTTTCTTCTGCCGGACGAACCGAGGCGCCGCACCTTGCGCCGCCTGCTTGATCTTCCGCTATAGTTCTGAACTTACGAACAATGGAACAAGTGTCAAACTGTGATATCCTTACCGCATTCATGAGGCCTCTTTTTCATCCTTCGATCGAGGACGTGACCGTGGAAGCAATCCTCCACGCCCTCTCCGATCCGGTGCGCGTCGCGATCTTTTCGCAGATCGCGAACTCGCAATGCTCGCAGCGTTGCTCCGACTTCCTGACTGTAGTCGACCGGGACATTCCGAAGTCGACCCTCTCGCAGCATTTCACGGCCTTGCGCCACGCCGGCCTGATCCGCGGTGAGCGCCGCGGCGTCGAGATGCAGAACACCTCACGCTGCGCCGAGATCGAGCACCGTTTTCCGGGGTTGATCAAAGCGATCATCCACGCGCATAAGATCCAGTCCCGCGCCCAACGACCAAGCAAAAAGCCGCGGAGCAGTGCGCCAAGTCGTTAATCCGCACGTGAATAGTCGAAGCGGGCGTAACCGAGGGCAATCGTTCCTTGCAACGTCTGCTGCGTCGCGCCTTGCCATGATGCGGATCACCCGCGCCCAGCAACTCATCCGCGCCGTAACGGCTGCGAAGCAACGGCCGGGCTTTCCAACCAGGCGCAGCCTGATCGAGATTGGCCTCGACGTCGGCTACAAGAACCCAAGCCATTTCGCGCAGGTTTTTCGACGGATGGTCGGTGTTAGGCCAACGGACTTTCGGAGCGCATTATAGTCGGGGTCGTAGGTTGCTTCGCTATGTACTTCTTCAAGTATCGCACCGCCGGACACCTCGAGTTTAGCATGCTCCGCAGGGGCGAAATTTACTTTCCGTCGTATGCGGAGCTAAATGACGCAAACGAGTTTCGTCCCCACTTCGTCCTAAACGGGACCGAAGAGCTCTGGCGCCGATTGTCGAAGTTTGTGTTGGAGCGAGTTTGCTTTGGTCCAGACTTTTATCGTGAAGAACGCTCGCGAGCTATCGGCGAACTGCTGCGCTTGAGTGAACCGATCGCGCACCAGCTAAAGAAGTTCGCCCGTAACCGAGATCTAAGCATCGACGTATTCAGGAAAGCGTTTCTCGCCGCACTAGCTGAGGTTTCGCGCGATACGGCTCTGGAAATTAACTGGACATTGTTCACAGAGCTGGCTGCGGATGTGATCACCAAGCAGCTACCTCGATCACTGGAAGAACAGCAGTACGTCGCGTCATTCTCTACGGACGCGACTAACCCCACGATGTGGGGCCACTATGCATCGGCCGAATCTGGCTTCGTCGTTGTCTATGAGAGTACGGACTGCACTATTCACGTGAACTCTCCGATTACGGTCCTGTCGGGCAGTCGGCCGTCGGCGAACGTGATCGGGGCAACGGAACTCGGGTTCTATCGAGACGAACACCTCAAACTCCATCGGGTCGTCTATCGGCACATGCCGCCGAAGGTGAACGCCTTTCACCGACTGATACATCAGTTCTCATACTCTGAAGAGGAAAGTCATTACGACGTCCCGGAGCAGCTGTACGGCGATGCTCCGAAAAAAAAGGATAGCATCATCGGTCTAGTGAAGTTCACGGATTGGTCGTACGAGGACGAGGTTCGAGCTTTTTTCCCGAATTGGGGCGTCGTTCCCCCGGACATCCGAGTGCTTCGAGTTTCGCCACGGCAAATCCGCGGACTGATCTTTGGACCCAGAATGTCGCAGTCCGATAAAGCGAGAGCCGTCATTTGCTGTCACCTGATGGTTGCATCAGCTCCGCGAGAAGCGGGCGAAGTGGAAGAACAGGGGGAGCTTAGCTTTTTCCAAGCACGTCAGCTAACCGACCGCTTCGCGTACAAAATTTTACCTGTCGGTGTCCTTGAAGGGTCGTTTTTTCACGACATTCTGCCGATCAAGGAGATCAACGAATTGGACGAACCGCGCGCGGCGAAGCTACGCGAAATGGCAAGCGTTCTCGAGACGTCGCGATTGTCGCGTCGCCGGCGGAAGGCGCTCGAAGCGTCGTAAACCACGCTTCGCTAGTTTCCCGCAAGAACGCAACAGTCGGCGCAATAACGCAAGAGCCGATTCGGTCACGCGAGCGACGGTGTGATCAATGAAACCGCAGTCGATCAGGCCCCTGAAGACCAGCGTTCTGAGCACGGCGGGCAAAAAGAAAACTCAAATGAGATTGGTCCCGGAAGCGTAACGGTTACCTGCGAATTGCCCTAGAACCAAAAGGAACCGAGTATGCAGCCATCTGCATTCAGCGATGCTTTCTCCCCGCACATTTCTCAAGAGTCGGAAGCGCAGCTGCGTTCGCCCTCCGGGCGAAGGCAGTGACGAAACGAAAGGAATCCCATATGGAGATCAAAAGAGTTGGTTCGCAATCCTCCCGACAGGGACCGGACGACTGGTTTACCGGGAAAGTTCGAATTGATCCGTTGTTTTCGGCGCCGGCACCGGCTCGCGTCGCCGGCGCGAGGGTGACGTTCGAGCCGGGGGCCCGAACGGCGTGGCATACCCACCCCCTGGGCCAAACGTTGATCGTGACCAGCGGCTTCGGCCGAGCCCAGTGCGAAGGCGGACCGATTGAGGAAATCCGGCCCGGCGACGTGGTTTGGTTTGCGCCCAATGAAAAACACTGGCACGGCGCATCCCCCGACACCGCGATGACGCATATCGCGATTCAGGAGTCGCTCGACGAGAAACTTGTCGAGTGGATGGAGCAGGTTACCGACGAGCAATACTCCGCCGCCTGATGGCGGAATTTCCAAGGTCCAAAACCCAAGCTCCAAATAAATTCCAAGTTCCAATAGATCAATTTCGCAGCGTCGCCGTTTCGAGATTTCGTCCTTCTCTGTTTCACACCGTTGTTTCGAATTCGAATTTCGATATTCGAGTTTCCTCCCGTCTTGAGATTTTCGCTTTCCCTGGGATTTGGGATTTCTGCTGCCGCTTGCCGAGAGCGGCAGCAGTGCTACACTCCGCCCCGGGCCGCTTCCTCATGGAACCCGAACTGAAAAGAGTCGTCCGGCGCTACGCGATCTTTCTCGTCCTCTTTTCCATCGCCGTCTATTTCTTCACCGTTTACGGCGCCGAGATCTTCGCGGTGCTCCTCCACAAATCGCGCGCCTACACCCCGCCGCAGTTCCTCACCTGGCTCAGCCTCGCCTCCAGCCTTTCCGTGGCCGCCGCTTTCTGTGCCATGCCATTTCTTCTTTTCCGCATCGTCCGGGAACGCTCCGACGTTCCCTTTGGCTGGGTTGTTCTTTGCCTCGCGGGGTTTCTCTTTCTTTCCGGCGCGTCCGCGTTCCTCGGACTGCTCAACATCTGGTTCCACGGGCCCATCGCCATCTGGACACTCGTGCTCACTCATCTCGGGAGCGCGTTGCTCGCCGTCGCCACCCTGCTCATCCTCCAGGCGCTCGTCCCGCGCATCCTCACCATTCCCACTAAAGCCGAGTGGCTCCACCTCCAGAAGGACGTCATCCGGGCCGAAGCGCGCGCTGAAGAGAAGGATAAACTCCTGGCCGCTGTGAGCCACGAGTTGCGCACGCCGCTGGCGCCGCTTCTCGCTTCGTTGACCGAGCTCGAACACCGGCTCGCCTCCTCGGCCGATACTGAGATCAAGGACTGTCTCCAGGTGCTTCGGACCAATGTCCAAAAGGAAGCCCGGCTCGTGAGCGCCCTCATCGAGCGTCTGGAGATTCCAGGCACCCCGCCACCATCCGCCGATCTCGAGCTGCCGGCGGCGGACCTCGCTCGTCCGCGGCTCCTGTTAGTGGAAGATCATCTCGACACCCTGCGAATTTTTGCCCGGTCCTTGCGCCGGCAAGGATTCGAGGTCCAGGAAGCCAGCTCCGTCTCCGAAGCCGCGGCGGCGGCGCGGCGCGGTGATTTCCTCATCTCCGACATCGCGTTGCCCGACGGGGATGGCTGCGAACTGATGCAACGCCTGGCGCCGCTCGGCGTGGTAGGCATCGCTGTTTCCGGGTTCGGAACCAGCCGCGACCAGGAACGCTATCGCAACGCCGGGTTCGCCGAATCGTTCGTCAAACCCGTCGAGATCCCACAGGTAGTGAGCGCCATCACCCGCGTCCTGTCGCTCGCCAAGCCCTGAGCCCGGTCGAAGCTGACAGCGCCACGCTCTTTCGGGGGGACAGGCAACCCATTACCCTCGAGACATGCCCGCGATAAGAAATCGTCAGCGTGTTCTCGGCCTGGTCGAGAGTGACGCGAAACATTGCTATTTCGTTTCGCTCAAGGCGCGCCCAACAAGGCAGGCGTAACCGGCAATCATCAACATCGTAATAAGCACAACCAGGTAATCCATATTTTGATCTCCTTTCCCAGGAAGAGTCTCTCTTCCGGGCGGCCGGGAGGCTCACCGCGGGTTGGCTTTGGTTGGGCAAAAATTGCGAACCACGAACAAGTGACGTCGGGAACAAGAAACGCCCAAGTTTTCCCAAGCCCGGCGCAGCAAAGCGCCCGTCCCGGCGGCAAGATGGTCGCATGACAACGACGACTTTATCGGGACACGAAGTTCGAAAAGAAATCACGACCCCGACTCTGCGATTCAAGAAAATCCTGGCGCCGCTCGATTTTTCCCCCGCCTCCGAAAACGGTTTCAGATATGCGATGCGCTGCGCGGAAGAGTTCGGGGCCAAGCTCACCCTGCTTCACGTCGTCGAGCCCCTGCCGTCTGTCCGTTTCGCCGCCATGCCTGGCGTGATCCCCTTTCCAGAAATCAATTTTACCCAGGCCGAAAAGAACCTGCGCGCGCTGACTGCTGCTGAACGCACAAAAAATTCCGGGCGACCAGACTGGACAATCCGGACCGGCGTTCCGGCCCACGAAATCGTGGAAGCAGCCAAGGAAGCGGACGTCGACCTCATCGTGATCGCGACCCACGGTTACACCGGCTGGAAGCATTTTTGCATCGGCAGCACCGCCGAACGCGTCGTTCGCGCCGCGCCCTGCCCGGTGCTGGTGGTGCGCGAAAAAGAACACGAGCTCTCCTGATCACTCCATGAAAAGACACACTGACACCGAACCAATCGCTCCCCGGGTGGCGTTGCACCCTTTTCTCGCCGGCATGAATCGGAAGGACCTGGCGCTCCTGGCCGACTGCGCCATGGTGGTCCGGTTCGAGCCGGGGCAAATCATTTTCCAGGAAGGCGAAAATGCCAATCGGTTTTACCTTATCGAAAGCGGCCGGGTTGCCCTGGAATCGACGGGTGCGCCGGCTGGAACGGTCGAGATCGAGACCGTCCATGCGGGCGAGTTGCTCGGCTGGTCGTGGATGTTTCCGCCCTACGCGTGGCATTTCACAGCGCGTGCGATCGAGCCGACGGTCGCGATTTTCTTTTACGGCACCATCCTTCGTGATTACTGCGAACGGAATCATTCTCTCGGCTATGAGCTCTTCAAGCGGATGACCGCGATGATGGTGAAACGATTGGAGATGGCCCGAACGAGAATGCTGTCTCCGGAGCGGCCGTTGGTCGAAGCACGTTGACACTTTATCCCGACAGCGAGAACATCGGCGGCATGCCGGAAACGAAGGCCGCGGACGGCACGATGGCGAGCAAGCAACTGGTCGAGACATTGCTGAGGTCTCGTTTGTTTCGGGATTACGAAAACGTTTTTACCAAGGCGACCGGGCTGCCCCTCGCGTTGCGGCCCCTCGAATACTGGCAGCTCGAACATCATCAAAAAACGAACGAGAACCGCTTCTGCGCGTTGCTCGCGGAAAAGCCGGCCACACTCGCCGTGTGTCTGCAATCGCACGCCGAGATCGTCCAGCACGCCGGGGCCAGGCCCTGCACCGAAACCTGCCCGTTCGGCCTCACTGAGACAGCGGTGCCGGTCCGGTTGGGCGAAAAGACAATCGGCTTTCTCCGGATCGGCCAGGTTCTCCGACGTTCGGCGATCAAAAGCGACAAGGAGCGCGCCGCCTCCAGGCTCAAGGAGTGTGGAGTTCCCTTTGCCGGCACCATTCGCAAAGCCTGGAAAATGACGCCGATCATCCCGAAGGACAAATACAGCGCGATCGTGCGGTTGCTGACCTTCTTCGCCGAACAACTCTCAGCCTTGATCAATCAGATCGTCCTGGAGCAGCAGAACGCCGAGCCGCCGCTCGTGCAAAAAGCGCGCGAATACATCGAGCGCCACAAAATGGAACCGCTCTCCCTTGCCGCGGTCGCCCAGGCCTCCGGCGCGAGCGTCTTTCACTTCTGCAAAGTCTTCAAGAAAACGACCGGACTAAAGTTCACGGATTACGTTGCCCGGGTCCGCCTGGAGGACGCGAAGAATCAACTGGCCAACCCAAGCCGCCGGATCAGCGAAGTCGCCTACGACGTCGGGTTCCAGTCGCTGACCCAGTTCAACCGGATGTTCAAACGCGTCTTCGGTCAATCCCCCACGGAATTCCGCGCCCGACTGCACAGCGGCCAGCGAAAACCCCGGGCAGCCTGACGGTCCGGGCTTAACGGGCAGCGCAGGTCTGGCAGTTACCACTGCATTTGCCGGATCCGGATTTTTGTTCAGCGGGATGAGGATGACCCCACACATCGCAGCTGCACGATTTTGAATTGTGGGACGCGGAATCAACGTTACCGGCACGCACGAAACCTTCTGCCGATTTGGTAACGAGCGAAGCCGAGTCGGCTGTCTCAGCTGCGAACAAAGGCGCAATTGCTTTCATAAAGCAAATTGGAGCCTGAGCCGGGCGAGCTTACTGCGCCGTAATTGTCATTTGATGCGCAGAAATTGCGGAGTTCGCGATCGCTTCGATCAGCGAGCGGAAACAGGCTGGCTTCCGTCAGGCGTCGCCGCGGGCTGGCAAATTATTTCTGGATGCCGCCGGTGTGACACTCGGCGCAGGAGAAATCGGAGTAATCGGAATCGATGTGAAAGAAGTTGTGTCCTTTAAAGTTGATTTGATCGAGCTGCTCGCCCGCGCCTTGGGCCAGGATCAGGTGACACGAGCGGCAGTCGTTGGCGCTGATCGAAGTCTTCCCGTCCCCCGCCATGTGTTTGCCGTCGTGACAGCGGAAACAGCCGTTCCAGTTCTTGTGGCCAATATTGTCGGGATGGGTTCGCCAATCCGTCTTCATCTCGGGAAAGAAATTCTGGTGATAGATCGCTTTCGCCGTGCGGATGATGGGCTCGGAGACAGCCGCGTCCGGATAGGCTTCGCGGAGGGATGCGGTAATGCCGTCGTCGGCCTCCCTGGAGGTGTTGTAGGGTTTCACCAGGGCGGCAACGACCTTGGATTTCACCCACGGCGTTTTTGAATTGAGGTTGCCGGTGCTCAGCGCGAGATCCACGGCGTCGTTTGGCGCCTGGAATTGGTGTGCCGGGCGAGTATGGCAGTCCAGGCAATCCATGCGCTGGACTTTATGTTTGGCGGGATCATCGGTGAACTCTGCCGTCCGATATTCGGTCACCACGCCCTGCTTGTTCGTCAGGCGGACCCAGGGAATTGTTTCGAGCGTCTTATCCGTGGCGATGTACTCGATCTTGTTGGCGATGTTCATGTGCCAATGGATTCCTTCCGCGGGGCCGCTGGCCGGATCGTTGCCGCCGACGTTCAGGAGCATACGGACGGTGAACGGAGTGTTCTGCTCATCCGAGAGGTAATGAGGATAACTCCGAACGATGTTGCCGACGTAACGTTGCGGCCAGTGGCACTGTTCGCAGATCATCTGGGGGGGTCGCGGGTTGGCTTCGCTCACGAAGATCGGCCGGGGGAAATCGCCCAGGGTCCAGTGATAAAGCTGCTTCACCCCGTTCAGCTTTGTCTTGAAAAAGGCCGCCGCGCCCGGTCCGACGTGGCAATCGACGCACTCGACATTGGCGTGGATACCATGCTGCGAGGCGACCCATTCCGGCTGCATCGGAACGTGGCAGGCCTTGCCGCAAAACTCGACCGACTCCGTGTAATGGTAGGTCTCGTAACTGCCAAGCGCAGTGAGGAAGAGAAACACCACCGCGCCGCCGGAGAAGAGCAACAGCATCCGGCGATCCCGTGGCCGGGCGAAGTCGATATGAATCTTGAGCGGGCCTTGTCGAGCCAGCCGTTCTTGCCGTCTGGCCAGGAGCGCACCGAACAAGGCGACAATCGATCCGAGAATGAAAAAGAACGGTGCGACGACGTAAGCGAGAATGCCGACGTAGGGGCTCGAGCGCACCGCGAACAGATCGACGGCGAAGAGAAACAGGAACGCGAACGTCGCGCTCGCCGCGAGCAACAGCCCGCAATAGCTGGTCCAGTTGTGAAAATGCCGGGTAAAAGAACGACGAGGTTCTTCAGCGTCCGCCATTCACGCAGGCTCTTTTGAAGATTATTTCTTCAGGCCACGCACGTAGGCGACGAGCGCCTTCGCGTCAGCCTCGGACAGTTTGTCCTTGAAGCCTTTCATCTTGCCGCTGCCACTCATGATCGCCTTCATGGCGTCAGCATCGCTGAACCCTTGCTCCTTGGTGTAATCCTTCACCCCGAGCTTTTTTCCCATGGTGGTGGCGCCGTTGCCGTTTGCGCCGTGGCAGGAAGCGCAATGCTGGCTCCAGTTGGCCTTTGCGTCGGCTCCGAACGCCATGCTCGCGCAAAGCGACATGGACGCGATTAACAAAGCAGTCTTACTCAATGTTCTCATCGTTAGGTCCCCTTGGTTAATGCTGTCAGTTCATTCTGGAATGAAAACCGCCTGCGGGGCAAACCAAAAGACTGCGCAATTCTTCCGACGCCAGAGACCGCCGCTCGGAATTAGTCGTTCGTTGTTTCGATGGCCAGCTCCGGAGACACGAATTGGTCTCGAGCGCGTTTCCGGCGCGGCCCATCCGGAACAACGCGAAAACTGCGCCAGCGCTCGAGGGGCATCGCGGCGGCAACCATCAGCGCGAGCTGGCTGGCGATAAAGCCACAGAGCCACGGGAACGCCTTTTCCATGAATCCGTAGGAATGCAGGCCGACGCCGAGCATGTTGACGCCGAACCAGGAGAAACTGGTCACTATATTGCCGAAGATGGCCATGATCATCAGCCCGCGCGCGCGGACGAATCCACCCCAGCGGGCGTGCAAAATGATCGCGCACCAGAGAACGATCAGGACCGCGCCGTTCTCCTTTGGGTCCCAGCCCCAGAAGCGGCCCCAGGATTGGTCGGCCCAGATCCCGCCGAGGACGGTGCCGACGAAGCTGAAGAGAGTGGCGAAACAAACGACGCCGTAGGTCATTCGAGCGAGGGAATCGGCGGTCTGCTTTTTGAGAGAAGAAGTGAACACACCCCGGACGATGTAAATCATGGCCAGCATGCCGGCGAGGAACATGGCGGAATAACCGGTGGTGATCGCGACCACGTGGGTGGCGAGCCAGATGTTGGTGTCGAGGACGGCCTGCAACATTTCGAGGGTGTCGCCGCTACCCGCCAGGTGATGCGCAATGATAAGAGTGATGAATCCGATCGCCCCCGCGCAGGCCGCGCCGATTCCGTCACGGAAAATGCGTTCGAGAATCAGCGAGACGATGACCGCGCCCCAACCGATGAAAATGGCGGACGAATAGAGGTTCGTGACGGGTGGGCGTTCCTGGAGATACATCCGCGAAATCAGCCCGAAGGTGTGGACCGCGAGCGAGAGAAGGAGGAGATAAAACGCGGCGCGATTCAGCGGGCGGTTCCAACCGAGCCACGACCCGCAGGCCAGGAGAAACGCGAGCACGTAGAGATACATGCTGTGGGTGAACGGATCGACGTGGTTGAAGAGAAACTCGAAAGAGGACCGCTTGGTTGCCGTGGCCTGATCTTTCGCAAACCAGTCCCGAAGCGCGGCGACACGCTGATTGAACGCGGCTTGATCGCCGGCGTGATAGGCGTCGCCGATCTGGGCATACGTCTGCACGACTGGATGGATTTCACCAGTCGCCGGGGCCAGGGAGAGAACGGCACCGACGGATTGCCACTGCGGGCCCTCCGGGGAGGGAACGGTGAGGATATAGGCCATGTTCGAAAGGGTTTCGTAGCGCTCCATGAATGCCGCCACCGCTTCGAGCTTCGACTTGTCGAAATTTTCTCCCATCTCCCGCTGCCGCGCGGCCTCCGCCGCGGGAGAAATGGCGGCGGTGTAAGCGGCGAGCTCCTTGGAAAAATCATGCGCGTCTTCCGGGCGCAGACTGTTCTTTAACTTCTGGAAAAGGATGAGCGCGTTCCGCAGATTCATGACGGCGCTTTGATAGGCTGAGCGCTGGACCGACTCGAGCTTCTCGGATTGCTGGCCCTGTTCGTCGATCTGGCGGAAAAATGGCGAGAGCTCCACGAAGCTGAAATATTTCCGGTCGCTTTGTTCCCAGCCGAACAGGCCGAGGACCTCGGCGTTCTGGATAACAAAAAGCGGATACTCATCCGCTACCGCCGGCTTGAAAAGAAGGTCGGCGAGCCATTCCATCGCCGTGATCGTTTGGCCGTTCGTTAGCTGGAGTGTCTGTTTCCCGTGAATGATGAGCAACGAATTGCGCGCCACGGTGTCGATCGGCTTAACGCGGCCGCCCACGAGCACCGGAATTTTCCCAAAGGCCACGAGGTCCGGCTGATTGCCGGTTGTTTTCGTCGGCCACCAGCTCGTCACGACCCAGAGGGCCGCGAAAGCCAAAACGAGCCATGGAAAATGTCGTTTCATGTGGCAAGGGCGCGGCGGCGTCGCGAGAAGCCGATCAGGTGCGATCCGAATTGCACGAGCAGACCGATCCCCACGATGATGCAGGCGAGATAAGGCGCGAGAAAGCTGGGATTACGCACAACCTGCAGAATCGTAGTGCGATCGTCCCGCTCGAATCCAGCCTGGTAGTAGGTCTCACCGCGATAGCGGAGCGGGTGATTCATATAAATCAGGACGTTTCGATTCACATCCCGCTCCGGATCGATCAACGTCACCGTGCTCGCGAAGTTTTTTGGAATTTCGGTTCCGACATAACGCTCGTGGGTAAATTTCTGGAGTGTCACGCTATATGGTTTGTAATAACGCGCCGGCCGCATCGCGATCTGCCAGGTCTTTCCGCCAGCCGTAAATGTTTGCGGCGCGCCGAGAGCATCGGAGACCAGCCACGTTCCCAGCGAACCCTCCGGCCCGAGAATTTCAATCACCGCGGTGACGAGATCGCGGTCGTTTACGCCGGTCGCGCGCGGAGCCGGCTCGACCACGACCTGCGCGCCCGGCCCTCGATTCGCGATCGGCTTCCGGCCTTCCCCTGCTTCACTCGCCATCTTTAAACGCGAGTTTTGAAAGAAATTCCGGACCGCGATCCGGAAGGGCAGGCTCTTGTGTTCGATGGTTCCGCCCCGACGCAGCAACGCTTCGGGAATCGCAGTCACCTGGTCGAGCTCGGCGTCGCTGGTGTCGATGACGGCCAGCTCCATTCGGCGAGAATCTTCCGAGTAATTTTTGGTGTCCCCCCAGTTCAGCCGCATATGGCTCTCGACCGCGAACAGGTCCGTGAACAAGCCTCCCGCGAGCATGATGATGAGCCCGGCGTGGGTGAGATGAATGCCGAGCTTGCGCCAGTTCCATTGAAAACGCTTGGCGTGCGCCGCGATCAGGTTGACCAGCAGCACCCCGCCAATTAAATGGCCGCCGGGAAAAATCGGAATGCGAAAACCGCGGCCTTCCGCCGGCCACCAGACGAAGAGGCTTTGGAAGTAACGCTGCTGCGCTTCCCAAATACCGAGGTGCACCTGCGCGATCGTGCCGGCGAAGATGAGGGCCATGGCCGCGGCCAGGCAGGCAATGGTCAGCTTCAGGGAAGGGATGAGGGCAACGAACTTGCGCAGCATGGTCAGAAGCGAATCGATTGGAGGAACGCCGCGAACTTAGGCTTCTGCTCTTCGACCAGGGCGGACGGCCCGGTCAACTTGAAAAACCAGCTCCGGCCATCGTGCCGGGTCCACGCCGCCAGGACCCGGGCGGACGCGCCGGCCATATCGACCGTGGAAATATGGAGATCTCCGGCGTGAACCGGAACGATAATCGGATCGACGGAAGCCAGCGGGCCCAGGCCGATCTGTTGCCGCCAGCGGTTGACGTTATCCGCGTCGCTCCCGCCGTCGCCGGGAAAGGTGACGACAGAAATATCCACCTTCTCGCCATTCTTCTCCGCGGCGAAACTGGCGTAACGCATCGCGGACGCCGGCGCGGAAGACCACTCCGCGGGAACGTCCCATTGGATCTGCGGCTTGTCGGAACTCGGCGGCGGCGCCATGGCATCGGCGGCGGGCGAGGAAGCATTTGTCGGCATGGTCGCGTCGAGCGGAGGGGGAGTTGATTCCAGGGGCGCCTTGGAAACGCGATAGACTTTTATCTGTTGATCGTCCCGGTCGCAGGCCGAAAAGAGCGCGGCCGCTAGCGCCACGAACAGAATTGTTCCTCGGATTGCCACCGCTCGCACCGGATTTGGCCGACGCCTAGAAGCGGAAGAGCAAACTCGAGAAGATGGTGTGCGCTTCGTAGTCGTTATGCCCGCCGGATGTTTCGTCACGGTAATGGTAATAACCATACTGCAATTTCACCCGGACGTTTCGCATAATTTCCCGGCTAATGCTCGCCCCAACTGTGTGCTGGGTCGCCCCTGCCCCGTAGGGCATCCCGACGATCGAAGTCCCTTCGTAATTGTCGGCGCGATAATAAGAATACTCGGCGTGGAAATCGGTCTTCCCATCCAGGGCAAACCCCATCGCGGCATTGGCAGTCCAATAATCGTTCTGTGAGTCGACAATGCTCGGCAGCGTGTTGCCGGTGAGAATGATGTCGGCCGGCGTGTCGGTCTCGTCCTTCACGTAGGAGAAACTGCCCTGGAAATAGAGCCGGGCCGTCGGGTTCCAGGTTATGCTTTCACTCACGATGTGCTGGGTGATGATGCCGGTCCGCAGCTCATCAAACACCGGGCCGGCGCCCGTCGTCGAGACGGCCCACTGGCTATCGAGGTTCGTTTTGACGTAATCGTAGCGCGTCACGAGCGAGACGGTGCCGGCCGCCTGCGGAACCTTTGGTCGCCAGGTCAGGCGGATATTGAAATCATCCGTGTCCCATTCCTGGTGGCGGAGCCGCTGGTTTTTCTCCGAGGTCTCGATCGGGGGCAGCCCTCCTTCCGAGAGGAAGGTGTTCTCGTAGTCGGTATTCTTATGATAATACTGGGCGGCGAAATTCAGCTCCGCCAGGGGATACCAGTTAAGGCCGATGATGTATTTCTGGTAGAACAACTCGGTGTCCTTGTTTTCGATTCCCCCGTCCACGCCGTTGGAAGCTTCATGCTCATGGATGTTGCCCCATTCTTCGTTCCAGTCGCCGCGGAGGTAGAAGGCCCAATTGTCGAGGCCGGTGTAGCGCATCTCGAACGTTTCCCCGAGATTATCGAATTCGTTCGTGCTGTCGCTCTCCCGTGGAGTCGGGTTCGGGATGTTGTGGAAACCGCCCATGGGATTTGTCGGGGAAAATGGCGCGACGTTTGCCGTGGTGTTGGTGTCGAGGAAAGTCGCGAACATGTCCTTGTCCTGGTGCGTGTAACGGAATCCGGCCAGGAGGCTGAGATTCTTAATCGGGATCCACATCAGATTGAAATTGCCGATGTGCTCACGACTCTCGGACATGCCGGCCAGGTTCAACGTGCCGTGATCGTTTGATTGCAGGGTCAGGATTGGATCCCCGTACATCGAGTCGTAGTCGCTGCCGATGATGCGCGTCCCGGAAATGTCCGCGTCAAGGGACGTGTAGGAATAGGCGGCGGTGGCCAGGAGCGTATCGCTCAGCCGGGTCTCCACGGTGAAATGGCCGTTGAAGGAATCCGCGTCGTTCTGGTCGCGCTGCGTAATGAAGCGCTGGGCGCCGGGCGGCGCGACGACCGGCGGCAGCTGGCCCGCGCCCCGCCACAATTGCAGACGGTCGTTCTGCTCGCTGTGCTCGTAACGCATGCCGGCTCCGAGGTCCGTGTTGCCGATCGTGTGGTTGATATCGAGCGAGAAGACGTGGCGGCTCTCGTCAATGTCGCGAAAGGCGGGAGCGATCTTGCGGCCGGAATTACTCGTTAGACCGGTCAGGTTGGAATCACCCCAGATCGTCGAATCCTTCCGGCCGTCGCGAAAGATATGCGAGTAATGGAAGGTGATCTCCGGCCATTTCGGGATCCGCAACCCGAGCTCAATCCAGGCCTCGCCGCGATCGAGGCGATCCTCGGGGCTCGTCGGCGGGAACCACAAACCGTTGCCCGGGAAGAAACCGCCATTGCCGTCATACCAGGTCCGAAACTCGGTGTAACCGGCGCGGACATAGCCGACGTCGGTCTGGGTGAAGCCCACCGTCACATCGTAGTCGTGAAGTCCAAAGAACGCGTGCCCGTCAACGGTCAGCGTGCCTTTGTCCATCGTGGTCTCGTAATGCAGGTCCGAGATTCCGCCGAAGACATCGCCCGAAAGACGTTGCTGCTGTTTAAACTGCGCGTCATCGCCTTTGATACTGAGCCCGCCAATGGTCAGCTCGACCCAGTTGGTGGCGGAGCTTTCTTCCTCCGCCGTGGTGGTGCCGTTCTCATCCACCTTGGTTTCGCCGGCCGACACCGGCAGCGCAGAAACGAATGCGCTCAGCGCCCAAACGCCGGCGATGAGGAGTGAGCGTTTCATTTTAGTAGCGGAAATGCTGGTTCACCTGCGAACCGTGGACCGCTTCGTGGCAACCAGCCGACCAGCAGGTGCCTTGTTGGATCCTGCTCGTATGATCGTTGTCGGCGATGAGAATCTTGCCGTCGCTGGTCTGCTGCTGGAAGTGGCACTTGAGGCAGAGATTCGCGCTCCGCTGGGTGAGCAGTTTCTGGTTCACCGAGCCGTGCGGCGAATGGCAGGTAATGCATCCCTCCCGGATCGCTTCGTGTTCGAAGACATAGGGCCCCCGCTGGGAGGTATGACATTGCAGGCAGGCTCCGTTCGGGCCCAGCATCGCGATGCTTCCGCCCTTCACGCTTTGCGGCATGTTGGTTCCGCCGCCTTTGATGGCGTCGCCCTTGTGCGGGTTATGGCAATCCGTGCAGCTCACCTTGCCTTCGAGGACAGGGTGATGATGCGGCAAATCAAATGAGGAACGGACATCGGTGTGGCACTGGAAACAGGTCGTCGGCGATTTCCGCGGATTCACAATCTTGCTCCGGTCTCCCCCACCCTTGACGTGGAGACTTCCGGGGCCGTGGCACGATTCGCACCCCATGCTCTTGGCGTTGTCGCCCTGCGCTTTCAGGCGCGCATGGCTCGCGGTCCGGAAATCCCGCACGATCGTGTCGTGACAGGTGGCGCACTCGTCCGACCCGACGAATTCCGCGCCCGGAATACTCGGCGGCGCCACAATCGCGTGGCCCGACTCCATGCTGCTGCAGGAAAGAAGAATGAGAGTGAGCGCCGCGCTGCCGCCGACCACCCACCAGAGCTTTTCGCGCTTACCGATGAACCAACGAGTGAGCCTCGCGAGTCGCACGGCCCAAATTTTTACAGAAACCACGGGCGAGTGGCTACGCATTTTTACCGGCAAAATTTATCCGGTCAGCATCAACTCCGCTTCGCTCCATTCCGGAGCTTGGCACGATATTCCGTGGGCGATTTGCCCGCGAACTTCCGGAAGACCCGGTTGAATTGCGAAAGGGATTGGAAGCCGGTCGCGAAAGCGATTTCGCTCACCCGGAGATTGCGTTCGCGCAAGAGCGCCGCCGCTTTCTCGAAACGGGTCCGCGCCACGTAGTGCACAAAATTCATTCCAGTCGCTTCCTTGAATTTTTCGCTGAAATAATTTGGGCTGGTGTTCGCCGCCCGGGCCACCGCGCCTAACGACAACTCTTCGCCGCAATGGTCGCGAATAAAATTGCGCGCCTTCCAGATCCTGACTGGTTCGACGCCATTGGAATGGTGATTTCCGTTTTTCATTTTCTCTCCTGGAGTAAGAGACTCCAGGAGGGAAATTGAGGCTCGTCGTTCCTTGGCAAAGGCTGGCTCTATCTTGCCGGCGCCGTTTGGAAGATCGCGGACCGGGAGCTTGAGGTTTGTCATCGGCGAAATGTCTTCAGGTTGGAACCGGCCCAGAATCTGAAAAACGGGGGCGTCCCGCTATTGGACCTTAGGGCTATCCAGGATTCCGCCGGCGCAGCGGACCAGGAGCGCGCTGGTCAGACAAAGCTCTCGTTCGTTCGCGGCACCCGGCCTTCATCGGCGTCGTGGTAATCGACCCACGTTTGGATATCAGCCCGATCCCCGAAGCCGCTCGCTCTCTTTACCTCTTGCAGCTCGCCGGTGCTGTCGTCGCGCCAACCGCGTTTCACGACAAAGTTATTCCAGAACTTGATCTTGTCTTCGTCGGGCCGGCCAAAGTTTTCGAAGCACCAGGCGAGGATTTCGTCATTCGTCCCGCCCCCGCGCACACACTCGACTAATTGCGGAACATCGATGCCGAAGAAACGGCAGAAGTAGCCATCGAAGCAGTCGTGCACGGGACAACCAGGATAGTTGTAGTCGGCAGGAAGGAGGCCCTGCTCCTTCAGGCGGAGCTTATCCAGCATTCGAGCAAAGAAAAATATGCCTCCGGTCGCTACGTAATCGCTGCAGGGCGTCTTCATCGGACAGCATTGATTGGGACGGTCCGCCGATCAAATGATTCGCGGACCTTCACGGTGACGCAGCCAATCGAGTTGCAGAAACTCCTGCAATGCCATCTCGGTGAGCTGTAGCCGGGACCGGCGATCCCCAGAGCACCAAAGGCGCGACGATCACTCCTAGCCTGGGGCAACGCCCCAGGGACCAGGGCAATTCCACCCACGCGAGCGCTGAAGGCGCGATTCCGATCCGCTCCCTCCGATCTATGAACCGCGCCTTCAGCGCTTTGGGTTTCACGCGGACGAGGTGTCATGGGGCGTTGCCCCAGGCTTGAATTGTTCAGCGCCGTTGGCGCAACAAACCGACCAAAATCACCGATCCGGCATTACGCCCTTCGAATTTGTCCGGTTCGACGATCCGGATTTTCGGATTCACTTTGCCGATCCAAAGAAGCGCCCCGGTAGCCAGCAAATCGCCGCCCTGATGCGCAAGGAACGCACACCGTTTCCCAATTGATGCCGAGCCGTCGCCGGGGCAGCGACCGAGAATTATCACATGAAAACGCAAGGTTTCGGTTCAGATCAGCAAAGAGCGAGGAACAATGCACCCGCCGGGCAAAAACGGGTTGGCCTCCTTGTGTTAGTGATTTCCGGCATCCTGATCGCATCGGCATTCGCGCAGCAGCCGCAATTTAACATCGTTAAGCCAAGCACGACCGGCGTGCCTTGCGATGAAGTGCGCGTGATGGGGTTCGATCCCGCCGGCAATCTTTGGATCGCCGGGCGCTGGGTCTATTGGCAGGAAGCGGCGGTGGCGATGCTTTCGGCCGATCAACTCGACTATCAACCACTACCCGGGGGCGGATTCGACACTGGGGCGTGGAAGGTCTGGTCGAGCGTTCATGGCAATCCGATCCCCTCCCTTTACATCAAGGGCCTCGCCTTTAGCAGCGACGGGACAATGTGGTTCGGCAGCGAAGGCGGGCTCACCCGATTTCGCCCCAACGCCCAAAATCCCGCCGATCGATGGTTCACCTATACCCCGGCCAATTCGCCGCTCGTCGTGGGAGAAGTTCGGTCTATCGCGATGGACAGCCAGGGCAACCTCTGGGTCGCCAACGCCAGCCTGAATTACGCCTTCAGCTTCCTGTTCAAACTAAACCCCGCGACCGGTCAATGGACGTCAGTCAGCACGGGTCACCAGCCGCTGGAGATCACGGTCGGGAATAATGATCACGTTTTTGCTTCGATGAAGGACACCGGCGGCATCATCGAATTTGACGGCACCTCCTGGGTGCTGCACGAGGCGGAACCCCGCGAACTGGATAACCTCATGCAGGATTCGCAAGGCAACGTCTGGGCCGCCGGGAGCGGAATAAACGGAGAGGGCCTGTGGAAATGGAATGGCTCGTCTTGGCAATACTGGCCGCAGATCGACGGCGACGTCACCGTAACCGGGATCGGAAAAGACCGCGACGGGGTGGTTTATGTCTCCATGTGGTTCGGAAAAATTTATAAGATGATTAACGACGTCCCAAACCTTTTCGCCGCGGCCGAACACCTACCCCGCAACGTGATTGGCCGGCCTAACGGCGACATTTGGGTCAACAATTATGGCAGCACTGCGATGCTCGGTACCGTTCGGCATTACAACGCCGCGGGTCAGTTGCTCACGCGCATGAACACCTACAACAGCGGTCTGCCCGATTATTTCATCGATAGGATCACCCGGGATAGCAGCGGTAATATGTGGTTCGCGGGATCCAATGGCGGCGGCCTCTCACGAATGCTCGGCAGCAACGGAGCGCCTGAGGCAGCGACTCATTGGCGAAATTGGAGCAGGCACAATGATAACTCCGAACCGTATCCCTGGATGGAAAACGAGCCGATGTACTCCGTTCTGGAAGATGACAACGGCATGTTCTGGATGGGTGGCAATGGCGTTGGCTACTGGGATTCCGCCAGTGGGGGATTCACAAAATTTTGGAACTGGCAAAACTCGAACCTCGACACGTCGGGGATTAACAGAATCGTCAAACGGCAAGGGACTACCTGGGTCGGAACGGGCGGTTCGGGCGTATTCTGGCTAAATGGAAACAGCTGGACGCGCGTCCTGCTCGATCCGGGCTGGACCTACGACATCAATTATGTGAACGCGATGACCGTCGATACGGCCAATAACCTTTGGGTTGGGTCGAATTTCGGGCTGCGAAAATTTGCCCCCGGCGACAACGTTAACTTTACCGAGTACTACACGAGCAATTCGCAACTGCCGAGTGATTACATTCTCGATCTAAAGGCGGATCCCAGCGGAGGCATTTGGATCGGGACCACGGAAGGCTTGGTGCATGTTAACGGCAGCACCTGGACAGTCTACAACCAGAGCAATACCGGCATGCCCGGCAGGAATGTGAATGGGATTGCGCGCCGGCCGAGTGACGGAATGATCGCAATCGCCAACAATCAGCCAAGTGTGTGGCCTTACACCGGAGGCGTGAGCACGTTCAACGGAATGGTCTGGACTCATTACACCCCCGACAACTCGCCGTTGATCCATTGGCAGGTCGTGAGCGTCGAATTCGACGGGAACGGAAATCTCTGGGCGACCGACGGAAGCGAAGGCGTGGTGCAGATCATGATCGGCCAGCCAACGCCCAGCCCAAGTCCCAGCGCGAGCCCAAGCCCCAGCGCGAGCCCAAGTCCCAGCGCGAGCCCAAGTCCCAGCGCGAGCCCGAGTCCCAGCGCGAGCCCGAGCCCGAGCCCCAGCGCGAGCCCGAGCCCCAGCCCAAATCCAGGATCCAAGGCCATCAACCTTTCGACCCGAATGCTAATTCAGACCGGGGATAACGTTGGCATCGGTGGATTCATCATTACGGGGACCACTCCAAAAAATGTACTCATCCGAGGGATCGGGCCTTCGCTGACAGGTTTCGGGGTGCCCCATGCGGTGCCTGATCCTGTGCTGGAATTGCATGGCCCCGGCGCGTTCGCCACGATAACGAACAATGATTGGAAACAAACCCAGTGGGCCGAAATCCAGGCCACGGGTATTCCGCCAACTCATGATCTTGAGTCGGCCATCCTGGCCACGCTCTCTCCCGGGGCGTATACGGCGATCGTGCGCGGCAATGGCAACACCTCAGGCGTCGCGTTGGTGGAAGTCTACGATCTCAATCAAAGTGTTAACTCGAAACTGGCCAATCTAAGCACGCGTGCCTTTGTCAAGACCGGCGATCAGGTGATGATCGGAGGGTTCATGGTTGGAGGGAGCGCCACGGACCAGACCGGGATCGTGGTCCGCGCGATGGGTCCTTCGCTCAGCAGTTTCGGGATCGCGAACGCTCTCCAGGATCCCATGCTCTCGCTCTACGACAGCAACGGGAATATGCTGGGAACGAACGACAACTGGCGGGAGGCGAGCCAACCTGAGATCGTGGCGGCAGGGCTGGCGCCGACTGACGATCGCGAGGCGGCTTTGTTTCAGTCGCTCCCGCCGGGTGCTTACACTGCCATTGTCGCGGGCAAAGGAAGCACCACGGGTGTTGGTTTGGTCGAGGCTTACAATATCCAGTGATTCGTCCAAAAAATAGATGCCGGGAACGCGGTAAATAGGAAACGTCTCGTGTCGCTGTCGCCCAGACCGGGGTCTCGCTTCAAACCAGTGCGCCGCCGCAGCTGGATCCAGCTCCGGCGGTGCAGCCGAAACAATGGTCTCCGACCAGGATCGGGCGGTTCTCGATTGCCGCAGGATCAATGTCCCACAGATACAGGCCCCGCCCGCCCTCGTCCCACTGCATGTTGAGCATCTGGTTAAAGTCGCAATCGAACACCTGGCCGGTCCAGCCCACGCTGAGAGTATTCCGGCACATCAACCCTTCCACGGTGGCGGGATTGAACGCCTCCTTCAGTAACAGCAGGTAATCGACAAAGAGATTGTTATTCCTCAGGTAGGAAGCGAAACGCGCGATAGGCAGATTGGTGATCGTGTAGAGATTGTTGAACACGATGCCGAAATGCTCCTTCAACTCCCGCTTGTAATCGGCTTCGAGCTCAGCCTGCGGGCCGGGCAGGAACGCACCGTTCGGATTGTAGACGAGGTGAAGCGGCAGCCCGGGCTCGGCGCCGTAGCCGAGCGAGTTCAAGAGCTGGAGCGCTTTGATGCTCGCCTCAAATACCCCTTCACCGCGCTGCGCATTGACGTTGGCTGCGGAATAGCAGGGCATCGAAGCGATCACTTCTACTTCATGATGCGCGAGGAACGCCGCCAGACCTTCGTAGCCTGGCTCGAGCAGGATCGTGAGGTTGCACCGATCCATTACGTGTCGATCGAGCGCCTTTACGCGCTCAACGAGATAGCGGAAGCCGGGCACCATCTCCGGGGCGCCGCCGGTGATGTCCACCTTCGGAATGTCTGTCTTCGCCAGCCAATCGATTACCCGGTCGATCGTCTCACGCGTCATGATTTCCTTCCGCTTCGGACCGGCGTTTACGTGGCAGTGCACGCAGGTGAGGTTGCAAAGCTTGCCCACGTTGACCTGGAGCACGTCGGTCCGGGCGCGCCGCAGGACCATTGAGTGATCGGCCAGGGTTTGCGCAAAGTTCTGCCCGCCGTTCATCAGGGTTGGAGCTCTCTCAGGTTGCGCGGTTCGCGCGCCGGGATATTGCCATCCGGCAATCGCCAGTCGCGCTGTTTGCGAAAGGGCAACGCCCACAGCTTCACGAGCGCGAGCTCACGTTCATCGCGATAGGCGGCGACGCCAATTGTGATTTCATTCTGCGCGATGTCCCGGCGCAGGGTGCGATGCAGCTTATCCCACCAGCAGAAAATCGTGCCCCAGTTCGAGTTGGTCTCGCGCTGCACGATGGAATGATGGATGCCGTGCATGCGCGGGGTCACAATCACCTGGTTGAGCAGGCGTTCCAGTCCGAGCGGGAGACGCCAGTTCGAATGGTGAAACAGGGTCGCTGATTCAAACACGATTTCGAAGATGAGAAGCGCGAAAAACGGAATGCCGAAGAGCCCAACGACGAGAACGCGAAACGGCACCGAAAGGATAATCTCGCCGAAGTGGAAGCGCGCCGCGGTGCTAACGTCGAGGTCGAGATCGGTGTGATGCACGTTGTGAAAACGCCAGAAGAACGGCACGAGATGATTGGCGTAATGCCACCAGTAATAGGCCCAATCCATGACGAAAAACCCGAGGATGCCGGCCGCCCAGGGCGGAAGATGCAACCAATGGAATAACCCGACGCCCCGCTGCTCGGCCCAGGCGGCAACGGCGAGCGGGATCGGAATCATCGCCAGCCGGAAAATGGCAAATCCCGGAGCGGAGAAGGCGAGGTTGCGCAACGCGCGCGCGAAAGCGGAATAGCGCGGGCGTCGCAAGGAATCGCGCATTTGCAGCCAAAACAGAAGGGCAAACAGCGCCACGAAGAGCGACGTGCCGCCATAATCCAGGAGTGGGATGGGCTTCATCGCTGCGGCGCCGGCGCGAACGTCGCCTCCTGTCCCGCAACTCTTTCCCGGCGCAACCACCGGTAGATCACATGCAAGCGGGCGATCGGGACCCCGAGCACATAAAGGAGAAGAATGAGAAAGTAGGATGCCGTTGTTCGATACGGACCGTAACGCTCATACGCGCGCGGGCTGCAATGGACGAACGGGCGCAGTTGCTTCATGCGGCCGAGGCGGCGCAGCGCGAGGTAAAGCTCCGCGTCTTCCAGGATCGGCAGATCACGATAACCGCCGGTCTTTTCAAAACCCTGACGCCGACAAAAGATGGCGTGGTCTCCGAGCGCGAAACCAAAGACATCCACGCCCAGGTTACCTAACGAGTCGCTGACCCGATAGATCATCGGCCGCCGCGGAAAACGCAGTCGAAAACAACCGCCCACCACGAGCGGATCACGCAGTGCATTCTCGATCTCTCCGGGCGCGTTCGTGGGCAATTGCAGATCCGCGTGGACAAACCAGAGGACCTCACCACGCGCGAACGCCGCGCCAGCATTCATTTGCAGGCCGCGACCGGCGGCGGTCGTCACCACAACGTCCGCGAGCGATCGGGCGATGGTCGCCGATTCATCCGTGCTGCCGCCGTCGGCCACGATGATTTCGGCGTCGGGCGCGACGTTGCGCACGTGACGCAGGAAATCTCCAAGCAACCGGGCCTCGTTCAGGACCGGCAGGATGATGGAAAGAGAGGGCTCGCCCATTGTTTACATCGGATTCGCCTGCGGTTTGCGAATCAGATTCATGAAGCCTAATGACGAAAATGGTCATTTGCCAGTAAGCGAACGGCCCTTCCGGATCCTCATCATCAGCGGCTCGAACCGGCGGCAATACAACTGTCCGGGGGTCGATTCGAAGGCGCGGACCCTGATGTTGCGAATGGCGGAGCGATTGCCGCAGGAATGGGAGATCGATTACGAAGATCTCGGCAACGTTTACGGCCGGGCCCGCATCCAGAGCTGCAACGCCTGTGTCTCGACTTCCATGGCACTCTGCGTCTGGCCCTGCAATTGTTACGAGAAAGGGAGCAGGAAAGAGCCCGACCTCATGTGGGAGCTCGATTTGTATGCGCGGCTCGATCTGGCAGACGCCTGGGCGATCCTGGGCCCGATCAATTGGTACGCGCCTACCAGCAGTTTGAAGCTGATGTTCGACCGGCTTGTTTGCATGAACGGCGGCAACCCGCGGGAAGAAACGATCGAGCACAAGAACCCCGAGCTCGCCATGCAGCTCGAGCGGACGCCGGAGTGGCAGGCGATGAGCCTGAACCATCTCGAAGGCCGCACTGCCGGCTTTTTTTGTTATGGCGATGGCGGCGGCGACGAGCTGGACAGTGAAGGCCGGCCCAAAGTGCTGAAGCACGCGCACAAACATTACTTCGATCCGGAAAAGGAGCCGTTCGAGAACGACCGCGAAAGCTATGCGCCTCTCGTCTGGCAATGCCGCTACGGCGGGGTCGAAGTACCGGAGGAGTTGTGGAGTTACGTCGAGTTCGGCAAAGGCGAAAAGTACAGCGAAAACCAGGCGGAAGATTTGCCACGGCACGACACGGCCCTTGAGGAACTGGACGCCTGGACGGACCGCTTCGCCGCCTTCGTTCGCCGGAAAGGCAAGGTCGAGCCAGGCAAATACCGCGCCTTCGGCTACAAAGCGCCCGGCCATTTCCTGCGCGACGTGAAACTTGCCTGGCGCGACGTCCGAATGCGCGTGGGCAAACCACCCGAAGGATCGTCACCCGAGGAACAACAGAAACTTGGTTTGAATCAGGACGTGACCATCAGCCCCGCCAAGAGCGAGGGCGAAAAGCTGCGCGAGTAATTTACGGTTTCTCCTCCAACCAGTGCCGTCAGTGGCTACCGGAGCAAAACAGCGATTCTTTTGAAACTATGCCCCGTCGATTGTCGCTGTTTTGAAACTCCGGCCTGGACTTGAACATCCCACCTGACTCATCCCGGCCGGCGGACAAAGGACGGAGCCGTAGCTACAAAAAACGCAGCAGTCTCCCGCTTTCGGCTTCAACCGCGCGTGACAGGCGAGGCAATCATAGAAGAACAAACAGGCATTCGTCGGCATCTCTTCCTCCGCGCGGTGACCGCAATGTGGACAGGTGATGACCGAACGGAGAACCAGGCGGCCCTCTTCTTGCCTTGTCAATAATTGCGGCGTTATGATTTTGCTTCGCAGCAGCATTTGTCGTGTGTCTTTTTGCTAAACGAGCACACGAACTTTCCGGCTTTGACCGTGCAGCAGCATTTCGCTGCGGATTCTTTGCCGGTATCTTTACAGACGAGTTTGGCTCCAAATGCGGAAGCCACCAGAAGAGTGGCTGCGGCTGCGCCAAGGAACAAACGTTTCATGGATCGAACCTAGGGCCATCCCGCGAAATCTCAAATCTCCACTACTCGGTTGGGGCAACGCGGGCGCAGCAGCCTGGCTCGCGAACACAACAGCAACCCGCCACGCCAATGGCGGCGCCGATCACCGGAGCGAGAAGATAAATCCAGAGAGACGTAAGCTGCCCCGAAACAACCGCGGGACCAAGCGAGCGAGCAGGATTCATCGATGCGCCGGAAATGGGGCCGGCGAACATTGCTTCCAGAGCGATCACGGAACCAACCACAATCCCCGCCGTAATTCCCTTCTCCCGCGCGCCAGTGGAAACGCCAAGGATGACAAACATCAACAGGGCCGCGAGAAGGACCTCGAGAATGAACGACTGCCATTCCGCGCCCGCTGGCCGGGTGGCGCCGAGCAGCGCGCTCGCTGGAAAAAGAACACGCATCAGGCCGCTGGCAACCAATGCGCCGGCGCCTTGGCTGGCGACATAAGGCGGCACGGTTCGGCCGGGCAATCGACGGGCGAACCAAAAACCGAGCGTCACGGCCGGGTTAATGTGCGCCCCGGAAATGTCGCCCAGCGTGTAGATCATCGCGAGGACCACCAGGCCGAAAGTGAGTGCGATGCCGACGTGCGTAATCGCGCCGTCCGATACCTGATTTATGATGATTGCGCCGGTGCCGGCGAAAACCAGGGCGAACGTGCCGATCGCTTCGGCCGCACATTTCTTCAATAGCCCCGCTTCTGTCATGGCGCGGGGGCCAGAGCCTTCGGACACTTCTCTTCGCACCAGACTTCAATCTTCGAGCGAATCTCGTCCCGAATTTTTCTGATCGCGGCCAACTTTTCCGCGTCGGTGCCCGTGAGTTTGGAAGGATCAGGAAATGGCCAGTGCAGGCGGGTGGTGATTCCGGGGAAGATCGGACAGCCCTCGGCTTCCGCTTCGCTGCAAACAGTCACCACGTATTGAAATATCCTGCCTGACTTCCATACCTCAAAAACCTCCTGGGTCCGCTTGCCGGAAAGATCGATTTTGGCTTCCTGCATCGCCTCGATGACCAGCGGATTGATCGTGCCGGCTTCAAGCCCCGCGCTCTCAGCCGTGAAGAATTCGCCGCAAAGATGATTGAGCCACGCTTCGGCCATCTGGCTGCGAGCGCTGTTGTGGACACAGATAAAGAGAATTTTTTGTTTCATGGAGAGCGGGCGGCGCTGGCAGATTGGAAGAGAGATCTCGGCTCGCAGCACTCCTTTTTCAGAGCGGTGAGGTTCTTCAGGTCGCGCGCAAATACTTTGTCGGTCTGCACACAATCCTGAAGGCATTTGAGATTCGCCTCCAGCTCAGGCGCCGGGGTTTTCGGCAAGGAATAAATCATCCAGTTCTGGTCGCGCTCGGCCACGACCATGCCGCGCTCGCGCAAATAGGCGAGGTGCTTCGAGATCTTCACCTGCGGTTCATCGAGGATTTCCTGGAAATGACAGACGCACAGCGGCGACTGGCGCAAGAGATGCAGAATCCGCAACCGCGTCCGGTCGCAGAAGCATTGGTAGATTTGGACGAGGTCCATGTCAGGCGCAGCAAGTGGCTGTCGCCGGAGCGCAGCAATTCTCATTGGAGATGGCCTTTTTACGCTCCTGGGCGAGGCATCGGGTGCGGCGCTTGCCGAGCGTGACGTCGAGATACTCACCGGCGGGCTCGACTGCCAACACCGGATATTGCGCCACGACGCAGCAGTCGTATTCCACCTCCACTTCCAGCCGGTCGTGCGGCAGGACGCGTTTGCCGAGCTGGAGAATTTTTGCGAACCGATCCGCGCGCAATCGATGATCGACATCCTCCCCCACGTGCGTTTGAAGAACCACTGACTCGGACCGGCCCGTGAGCCCGCCGCAATCGATGTAGCTTTTCACGACGTGTCCGACTTCGGTGACGTGTGCGTGAAGCGGGATAGCGTCCCCGTCTGGCAACAAAAAGCGGAGGAAATTTTTTGGATGTCGTCCAAGGATTTCGCGAAGGGCGGCCAGTTTCATAGCCCGATCTATATTCCGATACAGGAATATAGTCAAGCAAGCTGCGGGGAATTGAAGAGGTTGAGGATTTCCATCGATGGCCGGTGTGGCATCATCCCGCCTAATCCCAAATTCCTTGTTCCTCTTTAGATCGTGAAATCCATCACCATAATTGCAGCGTTCGCAGTAATCGCTGCTGTTCTCGGCTCGGATGCGGTGGAGTTCGTGGCTGGTTTCAATTCGTTTCCGGTCCCGATAGGTTTTCTCCGGGCAGCCTGCTTTCCATTCGCATGGAGCGCATTCGCGACGGGCGCGGCGGTAATCGTCGCCCTGTTTTGGCGGCGCATTGAGTGTGCGGTGATTCTCGCACTGACGATCGTTACATGCTGGCTGGTTTCGTCGTTGCTGGCTGGGCGGCCGATGTTCCTGCTCGGGTTCGCCACCCGCCTGCATGTGTCATCCAGTCCAGCCGAGATTCAGTCAGTCGCGCAGACGTGTCTCTCGCTTATGCCCGACGGAGGTTCGATCTACGGACCGCGAAAGGGTTTGCGTCCGCCGCCAGAAAAAGCCGAACAAAGCCGCCGAGCATGGGATGCGATCCGTGCGCATTCGTTTGTCCACATGGATGGAGATACCTGCGTGATTTTTGTGCGGCCGCCCGAGGTCGAGTTTTCGTGGGGCGGAGCATTGCCAGGTCATTGGGGCGTTCATGTCGGCCGTTCCGAGCTACGACCCCCCTTTTACCACCAGACCCTTTCATTCTCGGACGGCATTACGGTGTTTCGGGGAGAATAAACGCAGTCCTGGAGCCTTTTGGAGCTTGGAACCCGGGATTTGGAATCCGCCGTTAGCGGCGGCTCAGGCGGCTACTGTGCCCCACGGTCGTAAACCTCGACCAGGCCGACGCCGGTTGTATTCACTCCGGCGAGCAAGGCAGTATACATGCCCGGCGGCAGCGTCGCCATTATGGCCGACTCCAAATTGTTTGTGGGCCGCAGCCCGGGGGGCGGCAGCGGTTGCATGCTTTGCTGCCAGTCATTATTCGACGCGAGCAGCGTTCCATTATTGTCACGTAGCTCAAGCGTCGGATCGGCCAGCGCATTAGTCACACCAAACCCAGCCAGGCTCGGCCCGATTCCACGAATGAGAATCTGGCCATCACTGTTATTGCCTCCGAGAATGAACCCGGCGATCACGACATTGTCCCCCGTGTCCACAAAAGCGCGCGTGCTGATGTTGGCCAGCCTGGCCGGAACGGCCGGGCTCAGGTCGTAGACCTCGATCAGGCCGACGTCGGCGGTGTTGTTCTTGCCGCGAATGATGGCGGTGTAAGAGCCGGGATCGAGTGTGATGTCGATCGCGGCCTCGAGGTCATTGCTGGGCGCAAGACCAGTTGCTTGGATCGCGGCGGCCTGGGCCGGGTCGTCGTGCCAGTTATCATCGGCGATCGTAACGAAACCGGAAGGGCCGTGGAGTTCGAGGGTTGGATCGGCCAATGCGTCGGGGACGCCGGCACCGGTCAGGGAGGGACCGATGGCGCGGAGCAGGATGTGTTTGGGAACGCTTCCCGTGATGATGAAACCGCCGATGCCAGCATTATCCCCGGCTTGCACACGCATCCGAGTCGATAAGTTAAGCGGCTGGGATGCCGGTGAAGCCGTCGCGGTTGGGGTTGGCGTCGGCGTCACAGGTGTGGGAGTCGGCGTCGAGCTAGCGGTGGCAGTTGGCGTGACGATCGGCGTAGCGGTTGGAGTTGTAATCGGAGTGGCGGTCGGGGTAATGACCGGGGTCGCAGTCGCGGTAGCCGTCGGAGTTACGACCGGCGTTGGAGAAGGTGTCACCACCGGGGTGGCGGTTGGAGTTATCGTCGGCGTGATGACCGGCGTGGGCGACGCTGAAGGTGTCGGCGTTACCACCGGAGTTGCCGTTGGGGTTGGGGTTGGAGTTGGACCTCCGGTCACATCCAGGAATGCCGCCGTGATCGGCCCCCACGTCTCAAAGCCCTGGACGTTGTTCACGCCGCGCCCGCGCACAAAGATAACGTGGCGGCCGGCCGACAGGCTGCCGGTGTTGATGGTTGCGTTGACGGCCGCGGTTGGCGACGTGAACGAGCCGCTCATTGGAATAGCCGTGCCGCCGGCCCAGGGAGGCGTGTCAATGTAATATTCCGCCGCGCCCACGTTCTGGCTGAAGGCGTTGTTTGACCAGGCAAAGGTAATGCTGGCAGTGAGCTGTGAGGGCACGCCGGGCGCCACTGATGCCGGGTTAGTGGCAACCGTATTGGCGTCTGGTCCGTGCGAAGTCAGATAAGGCGTGCGCGCGATCTTCGCCAGGTAAAGAAGCATTCCCCGGTTCTCAGGCCAGATACCCTGTGACGAGCCGCAGCCAGGATTATCTATGCACGAGAAGGAGGGAAGGAAGTCCTGGCCGCTCAACTCGGTGGAGAAGGATGCCATGCCCAGCTCACCGTAGGCCCAGTCAATCGAGCCACCATCTACCGGGTACAACTGTTCCTGGATCCCGCCATAGGGATAACCATTCCCGCCCGCGTTCGTGGCGGCCATGTGAGCGGCGATATTGCGCGTCTCCGCGTAGTTCGGCATCTGGTTAAGTGTCCAGCCCCACGGATAGAGGTTCACGGGTACAACGGTGTGGATGTTCTGGTAAACGCCCATGGCCGTGATCGGCGCCGCGTCGGTATCGCCGGGGCCGCGCTGGTCGGGCACGAGGGTGCGAAGCTTGTTCACGATCGCCATGTCTTCCGGCTCCGAACCCGACGACGTTCCTCGATAGGTCTGCTCGCACACGGAAGTGCTCGAGCCGCCACAGCAGCCCCAGTGGAAAGGAAAATTGCGGTTGGCATCGACGCCGAAGTGATTCGTGGGAGAGGGCGGCCAGGCGCAAGTCCCGCCTCCGACGTTGTCACCGTTCTTGCGGTACATGTACGGGCTGTTGCCGCCGCCGCCCGCCTCGACGATGTGGTGGCCATCGGGGTTCACTTCAGGCATCAGCCAGATGTCGTGATGGTCCACAAGCCAATGGGCGTCGGCATTGGTGTTGTAGTTATTGAGCAGGTAGTCGATCAACCGCATCACAACTTCCGGCGTAGCGATTTCCCGGGCGTGAATATCGCCGTCGATCCAGACAACGGGTTTGGGGCCTGGGATGTTGCGGTTCGTGATGTGGAGCACAAACAGGTCGTAACCGTTCCACGGGCTCGGCAGGGTGCACGAGCCTGGATGGAGCTTGCACCAGGAATCGCCAATATCGATTTTCTCCACCAGACTGGGAAACTGCGCGACCTTCTGGTCGAGGAAGGTGTAAATTTCTTCCACCGACTTGTAGCCGTTGTAGAAAGTGTCGAGCATGAGCTGGGGATCGCTCAGGTTTCGACTGCCGTTCTCCTCTATCTCCACCCGGAGGCCGCGCGACGTCAGGCCATAGTATTGGTCGCGATCACCGATTACCGTGAGATAACCGCCCGTGGTGGGCACTTCTTCGGGGTTGAGTTCCTGGGCCAACCGGTCGCGTTCGTCGCGATCGCGGAAGTAGACGCGCAGGACGAGCGTCTTGTATTTCTCGGCCAATGGATTCGGGCCGCTTCCCGGTTGGGAATGGATAGAGGTGGTGGCGCGAGTCTCAGAGTCGGCCGCCAAGGCGAGGCCGGCCAGGGTGACTGCCGCCAACGCGCAAAAAGCGCCAAAAACGCGCCTCGCACGCGCTGATGATTTCTTCGTCTGACGATGGTTTTTCATTTTGGATTCTCCTGAGGGGATCATCCGTTCCGATCCTCAGATCGTATTCCTTATGGCGCCCCGCGGTCGTAGACCTCGACCAAACCTACGCCAGAGGTGTTGTTTACTCCAGCGAGCAATGCGGTGTAGAGACCCGGGGGCAGCGTCGCGGCGATGGCCGACTCCAAGATACTTGCCGGCGCCAGGCCGGCCGCGACAAGCTCGGCGGCCTGGGTGGAATCGTCCTGCCAATTGTTATTAACCAGGAGAAGCCCTCCATTGCCGTCGCGCAGCTCGAGCGTGGGATCGGCCAGCGGGTTTGTCACTCCGACCGCGCCGAGGCTGGGGCCGATGCCGCGCACCACGATCCTGTCACCGCCGCTGTTTCCACCGAGAATAAATCCTGCGATCACGATGTTGTTGCCGGTATCGACAAAGGCGCGCGTGCTGATATTGGCGAGCTTCGCGGGAACGGTTTGGCTCAGGCCGTAGACCTCGATCAGGCCGACGCCGGAAGTGTTGTTCTTGCCGCGGATGATGGCGGTGTAAGCGCCGGGAGTCAGGGTGACGTCGATCGCGGCCTCGAGGTCATTGGTCGGTGCAATTCCGGTAGCCTGAATCGCGGCGGCCTGAACCGGGTCGTCGTGCCAGTTATCATTCGTGATAGTGACAAAGCCGGTCAGGCCATGCAGCTCGAGGGTGGTGTCGGCCAACGCGTCGGGGACACCAAAACCGGTCAGAGACGGGCCGATCGCCCGGAGAAGGAGATGTTTGGAAGCGCTCCCGGTGATGATGAACCCGCCGATGCCCACATTATCCCCGGCCTGCACCCGCATTCGAGTCGACAAGTTGAGAGGCTGTGCTGCGGGTGAAACCGTTGGGGTTGGCGTCGGCGTCACCGGTGTAGGAGTCGCCGTCGCGCTCGGACTGGCAGTTGGCGTAACGACTGGCGTAGCAGTTGGGGTGATGACCGGCGTTGGAGAAGGCGTCACCATCGGGGTAGCGGTTGGGGTTATCACCGGCGTCGCGGTCGCAGTGACAGCCGGTGTGGGCGACGCGGTAGCGGTCGGTGTCATGACCGGCGTTGCCGTAGGCGTCGACGTGGCTGTCGGAGTCGCTGTCGGCGAAACGCTCGGGCTGGGAGTCGGTGTGGGCGCGCCGGGCAGGCTGAACGCGTAGACTTTGTTGTCGCCCGCAATATAGATTCGGCCGCGCGCGGCGATCCCGGTGTTAAAGGTGCGCGTCCCGCTCACTGTATCGGCAGCGCTACCGCCGCCGTAAATCGTCGCACCGGTCTCGCCGTTGTACCCAAACAAGTGCCCGTTGGTGCCGTGTGTATAGGCCCAGACGATCGCGTTGCTCGTGCCATCGGTAGAGGTCACGAACGGTGATGTGCGCCCGGCAGAAGTCACAGGCCATCCGGGCGCGGTGGCGATTGTCGGCGGATTTGTGGCCGTAATCTTAAATGCGGTCAGCGTCCCATTGGGCGGCCGGAGCGCGACGAAGGTGCCCTGGCTGGTCCGATAAGTCACCGACGAATTGATGACTTGTCCGGCGGAGACGACCGCTTGCGCTACTGGCGCAACGATGCCGCCGAGGTTCGCGCGATCAAGCAGGTACCCGTTTCGATCTTTGCCAATCGCGAGCACCAGCGCGGAAGGGGTCGCGCCGGGAACATCAAGGATGATGGCATTCGTCCCGCCCAAATCGACGTCACCGCTGTCGAGCGACTGCCAGTTTGTCGGCGCCCAATAATCGTTGGTCGACCCACTGAAAACCGGTCCCGGCTGAAGACGAATAACGGCTTCGCTGCCACCCCAGGGAGTCGTCCCGCCGGGAGCATTGCCGGTGACGACGAAAAGGTTGATGCCATCGCTCGCAATTCCGCCGGGCGTCCAGATTCCTGACTTAAGCGAAGTGGTGACCCACTCGCCGAACTGCGAACCGTCAAGCGACACGGCCAGCACGCGCCCGTGATAATTGCCCTGGTCCGCATATCCGCCGTAGGGAATGTAAACCATGTTCCCGAGGAGCATGAGCGCCCCGCGCTGCATGTGAAGCGAAGAGCTGAAGTCGGCAAAGCTGGCGTTCACGTCGATGGGGAACCCGGGATTGACCGACCCGGTATCAACGTTCACGGAATAGATCATGTTGTTAGGCCCGCTGACCACGGCGACGAAGATGAGCGCGCGCGAGGCCAGGTCGATCACCGGTGTGCCTGTGATGCCGACCGGCGAGATAAGTCCCATGCCCGACGCCGGCACGCCGACATTCTTCTGCCAGATAATCGCGCCGGTGAGCGCATCGAGCGCGTAGACGTTATTCGATTCCGTGACCGCGATCACTTTCGCCCGGCCGTCCGGCCCGCCTTCGACATAGAGCGGCTGGGCGTAGACGTTGCCCACAATTGCGCCATCAAAGTTCTGATCCCTCGCCAGGTTCGCCGCCGCCGCCGCCGTAAATAACGGGTCAATGAATAATCCGTCGCGCGATGGATTTTTATGATACTGGGTCACATTCTGAGAGATGGCGGCGGGAGCTGCCGGGGCTTGGGTGAGGAGCGCTCTGGAGGCGGCAATGCCCAGGGTTCCCAGCCCGACCGCGATAGCGACAACAGACAAATTCTTCATGGTCCCGCAGCCTTTTCCGAAAAATTTGCCGAAAAAGAAAGCAACTTTTCCGACGATAGGCCAATGCGCCCCCGTCTATCCGTTATCCCAACCGCAGTCGGGATTTTTCCCCGGTAAGATCGCCGTTATTTCTTAGGCTTTTCTTCTTTCTTGGGCACCAGGGTCATCCCGCACTTGGAACACTTCCCTGGCTTGTCCTCCACCACCTCAGGATGCATCGGACACGTATATTTCCTGGCCTGGGAATCCGCCGATGCGCTCGGCGTCGGGGTTGGCGTCGATTCGGCAAATGTGGTTGCGACCCAAATCGTCAAGGTCATTGCGGCAAGTACTAGCGCTGCTTTTCTTAGGGTCATATCGTTGTTGAGATATCCGGAGTCTACACGCTCCGGTTCCCTCTTGTCATGTGCGGCTTTCCTCTGGCCGAAATAGCAAGGTCAGCGCCGAATTTCTCCTGGGACGAGCGCCTGAGTCGAGGCGTTTGGAAGTCGTTGACATTCAGTTCACCGTAACAGTGCCCTTCATCTCCGTGTGGAAGGTGCAATAATAGGAAAAAATTCCAGCCTGGGTGAACTTGTGGTTCCAGGAAGATCCGGGTTCTATTGACTCTGAATTCAGTTCAGCGCCGGCCTCGGAGGTGACGGTGTGGGGCGTCAGGTCGTTATTGATCCATACGACGGTTTCGCCGGTTTTGATTTCAATTGCTGCCGGTGAATATTTGACCATCTCGATCGTAACTTGTGAAGCGGCGGCAACATCGGCGGAGCCAGGGGGCTGGGTCTCGCGGGCGGTCGGGTTTGGCAATGCGTTTGGGGGCGGTTCGAGGCGGAATTCGCGATGGCGAACTCTGCCTCCCGCGTAGGAAATATAGCCTCCCAGCCCGAGACAAGCAGCGCCAAGGACCAGGACGATCGTTGCAAACCAAGTCGATGACCTCGGCCACCTTATCGGAAGAACGAGCCCAACTGCGCTCAACGTCGCCAGCGCATAAAAAAACCAAATCAATTTATGAGCCCGATCCGCGTGCTCGGCGAGCCAGGCCCGTCCGTCGTTGTCCGCCATCGACAACACGCGGTCGTACGCTTGCTGGCCCAATTCGTAGACAGGCCACGCTGAGGCGCTGCTGATGAGCACAATGACAAGCGCGGCGATCGTCGCCCGACGACTGCGCTGCAAAATCGCTACGACCAAACCAATCAATCCCGCGGCCAGGCCGTAGACCGGCAACGGGTTGATCAGAACGTGAATGTATTCAGGCTGCAGCATGCTGGAGATTGTTGGCCCTCGCGGCCACGCGCGCTTAGCCCTTCCGGTTCGGACGGAAGGACTGTTCGCTCACCATCGCGAAGATGGCCCTATTTGAGGGAACTCTGAAGCTCTTTGGCGTGGGTAAGGTGGGAGGTGAAGATAGGGCCCGCGCTCTCCAGCAGTTTTTTCAGGTCCGCGTTCTTTGTGTTTGGGATCAGGGTTTCGGTAACCGCCTTGATGACCGCTTCATGGTACGCGACCTCGTTGTCGATATAGGCCTTGTCGAATGCGGCTCCGCTCAATCCCTTGAGTTTGGCGAGGTTCTTATCCGCGTCGGCTTTCAAGCTCCGGCTGGTGTCGCTCTCCTCCGGAGTCAGCTTCAATTTTGCAGCCAGGTCCGTCGCCTGCTTGTTCACCGAAGTGTGGTCGCGCACCATCATTTCGGCGAATTCTTTGACTTTGGGATTCGAGGACTTTTCCGCGGCTAATTTGCCCGCGTCAATGTCGATCGAATCGGCGGTCACCGCGATCATTGCGATCTGTGGATCGGTCGGCGGGGTGGCGGCGTTGCTTTCGTTTCCCGCGACGAATATCGTCGAGCAGGCGAGGATTCCGGAGAAGAAGAGTGCGTAGGTTTTCATAGCCGAAAGCATTTGCCGGAAACCCAATTAGTCAAGATGTTATTGGAATATTTATTGGAACCGGATACCAAGAAACCTGCATGAACGATTCACCCTGGCGGAAACGGCTCATCCAAAGCACGCGAGGTCAAATCCTTACCCTGCTGCGGCAACGTGACCGAACGGTCGGCGAACTCGCCACCGAATTGCAGCTGACCGACAACGCGGTTCGCGCCCATCTGATGACGCTGGAGCGCGACGGATTTGTCGGCCAGGCGGGAACCCGTGCGGGCTCGCGACGGCCCCATGCCCTTTTTACCGTGACCGGCGCTGTGGAACACGTCTTTCCAAAATCATATGGCCGATTGCTGGATCTTGTGCTTGGCGCAATTGCCCGCCGGCTCGGGCCACGCGAGCTTGGAAAGGCCATGCGCGAAGTCGGCCGGGAAATTGCTGGTGAGAATATGGCGAGAGCCCCTGCTCGAAGCCATCAGCAGCGGATCGAGCTGGCCGTGCAAATTCTGTCGGAGCTCGGGGGCGCGGCGACCGTGGAGCGAGTCGATGGGACGGACGTGATCCGCGGTCGCGGCTGCCCAATCGCGGCGGCCACGGCGAAGCACCCCGAGGCATGCCTAATCGCCGAGTCACTCCTTAGCGAGATCATTGGCGTTCCGGTCAAGGAGCGCTGCCAGCGCGGCACTGATCCATCCTGCTGCTTCGAGATCCGGCGGTCGAGCTGAGCGAGCGCGCGGCTATCCGAGATCGAACCCTCCTGATCATCGCCTGCTCTTTGCCGCCGCGGCGCGAAACTGAATCCCACCGTCGTGCCAGTGAAGAATTACTTATCGTGTCGATGATCCAGCTCAAGACACCCGGCGCTGAACTTCTTGAACTGTTTGCGCGAACCGTTCCGAGCTTGCTCGCTATCCCCGTCTATTAACTCGATCGACAAACTTGGTGATGGCCTCGTCAGTCTTTTCGGGTTGATCATCGAGAACGAGCAATCGGGCATTCGGGATTTTCGCAATCTCAACCAGAGGGCTTCTCACGGTTTCCCATCGATCGAGATAGCCTGTCTTCAAGGTAGAATTGCCCGGTTCGGAGAGAAATTTCTCGTCGAATTGAGGCACTAATGCCATGAGCGGCACCTTTAACTTGTCGAAATTGCGAGGAAGATCGGAGGCCCAAAATTCACACAGATAACGAATTTTGATCTCAAGCGGGGCCCCCTCGAGCTCGTCTCGGGCTTTCTGGCCCCTCGCCGGCACATTGGAAAGCGCCTGCGCTGGCGTATCATTACTCAACCAGGTTTCAGGGGTAACGTATTTAAACCATTTGGCGGCCACGGCCGCATCAACCACGCGGGTGCGCTCACCGGCCGTTGCCGGAGTCTTTCTGGTCGGGTCTTTTGGGGAAGGTACAAAAAAGAACGGATACGAGGCGGCGAGAACTACGCCGCCGATCTGTTCCGGATGCTTTTCAGCAAGTTCGGTTGCGGCAATGGAAGCCGGCGCCTGTTCCGCGACGATGACCGGTTTGACCAGATTTTCCCGCTTGATCAAATCAAGGATGTCCCGTTCCAAACGACGAGACCACGTTAACTCGCTGAGACTAGTGCCGGCTGGAGGGACCGGACGGGCTGCCGTCCCGTTGAGGCCAGGCGGCGTCACAGTGTAGAAGCTGAAATTCTGCTCATTCCGATCAACGAAGCCATCAAACGACGTCGCGCCCGAATACCCGCCCGGAATTAGAATCAAAGGACGCCGGCCTTTCCCCTTTTTCGTGATCACTGGCGGCTGGTCGTCCGCAAGCGTCTTGTAGTCTGACGGAAGGTCGAGGTTATTGCGGGTCAAATCGATCTCTCGCAATCCTTGCTTCGGTCGTTCCGATGATAGATCAATGGTGACCGAATCGACCCCCGGAACATCGTCATTCCACTGCTCATTGGACCCGACTGCCGCTATCAGATTCATCTTCATCTTATCAGTGACGTCCGTGCGTTTGACACCGATTATGATCGAGTCTCCTTCGATGCGAAGTTGCAGATTATCCTGCGACAGATTGTTAAATTGCTTCGCGCGAGATCCAGCCGCGTCACCGATTCCCATCGTTCCCTGATATCGGTCGCCGCGGCGTGTTACCCACGCCGTCACAAGTCTATCGAACTTGAAAGTTTTATTGGCACCCCACCAGTTCATTTTGCTGGCGTCATCGCTGCCGGTGTCGAAAACAAGGTTAACACCAAACGCATCCTGGTTCGGCTTGCCGAACAGGGCTACGCGAAACCACAAAAGGTCCTGCCCCTTGTCGTAGCGGTAAGCGAGCTGCGCTGCGTCTGCCAATGAAGCGTCACGACCATCTTCCAGAGGGTCGGCGCTCAACACCGTCCAAACCTCTGCCCATCCTTGCGCAGGTAAGATCCCTACAAAAAACAGCGACACCAAGACTTGTAAACCGCTTCTAAATAGATGTGAGCTCATAGCGCCGGAAATTGGGGGAAAAACCGTTCAACCCACGACAAAAATGTCGTGAAATGCCCCGACAGCGGCGTCAGCCTACATCTATCGACCCCGACGGAACTTGCGAGGTTTTCGCGACGCTTCGGTTGGGACGTCTCGAAAATTGGAACCAGCGTTATTCCGCTTACGCAGCCAATTGCCGCATTACCCAGAGAGTTCCGGCGCTTTTGGAGAGAAGACGGAGAGGAGCGGAAGAGAAAGATTTTCCGGAGTCTACGGGGCTCGAACCCGCAACCTCCGCCGTGACAGGGCGGCGCTCTAACCAATTGAGCTAAGACTCCTCGCGAGGGTCAGATTGTAGAGGCGGCTGTCGCCAGCCGCAACTCAGACGGCGGGAAAATTCTTCGGTACGATTCTGAAGGGCGGAGCTCTGCGACGCCGCCGTTCCGCGGAGCTCTGCGACGCCGTGCCAGTCGCTGCGGTCTCGCGGGAGTTTCGACCCTCCATTGATCCATTGCCTGTTCGCCGGGCAACGGATACAACAGCGGCGGCCTGGCCTGGTATGGCGCACGACGTTTTCATCTCCCACTCCACCCGCGACAAACCTGTGGCCGACGCAGTCTGTGCGACCCTGGAAAATGCGGAGATTCGCTGCTGGGTCGCGCCGCGGGACGTTCAGCTCGGGCGATCGTTTGCCGGCGAAATCACGCGCGCCATCCAGCAAAGCAAAGCGATGGTGCTAATCTTCTCGGAGAACTCGAACAATTCCTCTCAGGTCTTGCGGGAGGTCCAGCTGGCGGTCGAGGCGCAATTGCACATCCTCCAGTTTCGAATCGAGGACGTCCGGCTTAACGACGACCTGAAATACTTCCTGAGCACTCCGCATTGGCTCGATGCAATGACGCCGCCCTTGGAAAACCATCTCGGGCGCCTGGCGGATTCGATCACAACCCTCCTCGGAAAATCGGAACCGGCGGCCGTCCCGCGGCCAGTGGCATTGCGCCACACTCAGGCGCGACCCGTTTCATCTCACGCGACTGAAGGCAAATCACGTCAACGTAGATTCCCAATCTGGGGTCTGGCCGCGGCAGTGGCCATCGTCGGGATCGGAGTTGGCTTTATCCTTCAGCGCCAGCGAGAGGTTCAAACCCCAGCGCCAACCCTTGCCACCTCCCAAACTTCTTCGCCGACTCCTCCCGGGGACGTCCGCAAAATTAACTTCAGCGACTTCCCTCCGGGGTTCCTGGAGCCAAACGCTTTCCTTTCTGAAGGCATCCGAAGCCTCAAGACATTCGGCGGCAAACCATCTATCAACGATATCGATCCCGGGATGATCGTTCCGCGCGGGTACACCCGCGTCCTGAATGTCCGGGGCGAATATCCACTGACGACGCTGGCTTTTGAATTTGAGCCAGCGATCAAGAGCTTTAGCCTCACGCGGATCGGAGGCAATCCAACCTCGTTGCCCTCCTGGAGGCTCGAAGCCTCTGATCCCAGCGGCACTCCGTTGGATACCGTTATCCAGGACCGCGGTGACCATACCGAGCCTCGCATCCGCACCCCCGCGACCTTCACCGTCCGGGGCAACGCGATCTCGACCGTCACGCTGACGGTCGACAACCGCTTTGGGACCGGAACGTGGGCGACCTATAGTACTCTTCCAATCGTTGAGATTGAATTTCGGCGCTGATCTGGCACGGCTTTGGTAGCGGAACGTGCCGAATCGAGGCGCGGGTTTACGGCGCGTTCGGCTCAGTTTATAATCGAGCAGCCTTCCAAAATGAACAACGAGCGAAGCCCCGAGTTTGAAAGTCCGGATGATGCAGCGAAGCATCATGAGCTCAGCTTACTGGAAGCGTTCGATCTCCTCGTGGCTTCGATTCCCCCGGAGAACCGGCATCGCCGCGAGCTGTACGTGATACGCTCTCAAATTGAGGCGCAGGAGGAAACGATCGGCGAGGCGCGCCAAATGATCGAGAAGCTCGAGGAAGTGATCAAGAAGGTCACCTCGCCTGCGAACCGGATCGGGACTTATTTGAGCAATCCGGCCCGCAACACGGCGCATATCGTGGTCGGCGGCGCGGATTATTATTGCAACGTCGATCCGCGCATCAAGCTGGCAAATTTACAGAAGGGAACGCGCGTCCTGGTCAACGAAGCGTATGTCGTCGTCGGCGATCTCGGGTTCGAAACTGCCGGGCCGGTGACGAAAATCACCGAGGTCATCGGAGAGGAACGTCTCCGGGTGGGCTCCGACCATGGTTTGCAGTCGGTCGTGCTCCAGCGTTCGGCGGCGTTGATGAAGGCGTCGCTAAAATCCGGGGACGAAGTGCGGGTCGATCCCAACTACCGGGTGGCGCTTGAACTCCTCTCCCATCCGCAATCGCGCGAGCATTTTCTCGACGATGTTCCCGAACTACCCTGGGAAAAAGTGGGCGGCCAGGACGCGGCCCTTGAGGCGATCAAGGACGCGATCGAGCTGCCGCTCATTCACGGCGAGCTCTTTCAAAAATTTCAGCACGCCACGCCGAAGGGATTCCTGCTCTACGGTCCGCCGGGATGCGGCAAGACCCTTATCGGCAAAGCCACGGCCTACAACCTGACGAAGCAGCTCCGGGAAAAGAGCGGCGACGAGATGAAGGAATACTTCATGCACGTCAAAGGTCCGGAGATCCTCAATATGTGGGTCGGCGAATCGGAACGGATTGTGCGTGAGATTTTTTCGACGGCCCGAGAGAAACGGCGGGAAGGATATCTCCCGTTTCTTTTCATCGACGAAGCCGAGAGCATCCTCGGGACCCGGCGCGCTTCGCGTTATTCGAACATTCTTTCCACGCTGGTGCCGATGTTTTGTTCGGAGATGGATGGAATCGAATCGCTCCACGACGTGGTCATTATTCTGGCGTCGAACCGGGCCGACCTGATTGATCCCGCGATCCTGCGTCCCGGCCGAATCGATCGAAAGATCAAGGTAAATCGGCCGAACCGTGAGGGCGCGCGCGATATCTACCGGATCTATCTCACGAACGACCTGCCCTACGACGGCGCCCTGGCCAAGGAATCGAGGAATATTGGTGCGGCCATCGACAAGTTGATCGAGCGGATTCTCGAAGTTCAGTTCGCCCGGAGAGAAGAGAACAAGTTTTTGGAGATCACGCTGCGGAGCGGACGGAAAGAGATGCTTTACCGCGGCGACCTGATGAGCGGGGCGATCATTGCTTCGATTGTGGAGCGGGCGAAAGGGATGGCCATCAAACGTTCGATCGCGACGCAGGAAGAACACGGAATCAGCGAAGCCGATCTCCAACAGGCTTTCGTCTCCGAGTTCGAAGAGAACGATATCTTCCCGCCGACCGACATGACCGAAGACTGGTTCAAGCTGATCGATTTCGATCCGGAAAACGTGGTGAAGATTTCGCCGGTCCGGCGCGATGGGCAGGAACGCCGGCCGCTGCGCGGCGTGGTGATCTAGGTAGATCGAGCGCTCCGTTTTCTGTAGCCGCTTCGCTATGCGAAGCGCCGAGCGTGACATTCACATCGTGGTCACAGCCGCTCCAACGCGGCCCACAGGGCCGCGGCTACAGAAGAAACGGCGGTTTGTAAACCGCCGCTCCTTGTTGTTAGCATCCGGGGCATGAGATTGATCATCGCACTCAGCTTGTTGACGGCGTTCCCTCTCCTCGCTCAACCGACGCCGGATCCGAAAACGGACGTTTCGAACAAGACGCTCCTTACCAAGGCGACGCCACCGGTTAGCAAAGCGGGCAACGATATCGCCGCGCTCCGCAAATTGGCGGACGAATATTATTCCTGGCGGAATGAAGTCTCTCCCGTGTTCAGCAGCGACTCCGGACTCCACACCTGGGACAATCGCCTCACCGATTACTCGCCCGCAAAAATCGCCGAACGCGCCCAACGGGTGCGCAAGCTTCTCGATCAGGTCCGCGCCATGACGGCGGCAAAGTGGCCGAAGGACGACCGGATCGATTGGATGCTGTTTCGCGCCCAGCTCGAAAACGTCGACTTCGGCAATCGTGTTCTGCAATCGGAGAGCCGCGACCCGCAGCTCTACGTGGGCGAATGTTCGACCGGGATTTTCTCGCTCCTGAAGAAGGAATACGACGCGCCGCGAACGCGCGCTCTGGCCGCGACCGAGCGTCTGAAAGCAATGCCGGCCATGCTCGCCCAGGGCGAACGCAACTTGCAGAAGCCGGTAAAACTATTCGCCCAGCTTGCGATTGCTTCCGCCCGGTCGATCGACCCTCTTTTCAACGACAGTCTCATGACCCTGGCCCGCGACATGGCGCCCGCCGAGCGCGACGCACTGGTGAAAGCGCGCGATGCGGCGCTGGTCGCTATCCATGGCTTCGCGGATCGGCTCGAAAAACGCCTTCCCTCAATGGTCGATTTCGCGCCAATGGGGACGGCGAACTACAATTACTACCTCAAGCACGTTCTCCTGCTTCCTCTTGATGCCGAGCAGGTCGCGATGTTGGGACGCGCCGAACTAGCCCGCTATCGCGCGCTCGAATCGCTCCTGCCCGATCCATCGCTAGCCGATCCGAATCCGGCACGGAGCAAAAACATTCCGCCCGACCAGGCGTCGTTCCTGGCGGCCTACGAAAGCCGGGAGCAGGAAATGATTAATTTCATGAAGGAACACAAGATCGTGACGATCCCGGATTACCTCGGCCGGTTCGAGATCCGGCAGCTGCCGGAAGCGTTCAAGCCGACCAGTCCCGGGGGCTTCATGAATCCGCCCGGTCTCTACGACAAGGATCCGTCCGGGTTCTTTTTCATTCCGACCTACAATCCGCAATCGAAGAACTTCTACATTCGCGCGGCGATCGAAGATCCGCGGCCGATCCTGGGGCATGAAGGGATCCCAGGCCACTTCATGCAGATCTCGATCGCGAATCATCTGTCGAACGAAATCCGGCGTCAGCATGGTGACGGCGTTTTCGTGGAAGGTTGGGCACTCTACGGCGAGGAAATGCTGATGCGCACCGGGCTTTATCCGGAGAACTCGGCGGCACAGGGACAAATTCTGCGCCTCTCTCGCTACCGCTCGGCGCGCATCGGCGTGGATGTGAATCTGCACACCGGGAAATGGACGTTCGAACAGGCGGTCCAGTATTTCATGGAAGGCGGCGGCCTCGATCGCGAAGCCGCCGAAGGCGAAGCGGCCGGGGCGGCGTCGAGTCCCACGCAGAAGATCAGTTACATCGTGGGCAAATGGCAGATCATGAATTTGCTGGGCCGCTATCGCGACAAAGCCGGAACGAACTTTCAGCTCGGCAAGTTTCATGACGACCTGATTAAGAGCGGCAGTCTGCCTCTTTCGATCGTCGAATGGATTTTGTTGGATGACGCGACCTCAATAGAACAGGTGATGCGCTGAGATTTCCGATTGGTAGGGACCGCGCGCTGCGTCGTCCGAGCGAATATTGCAAGCTCGTGCTTTCTGAAAATCCGCGGACGCCGCAGCGCGGCGTCCCTACCAGTTCCAACCGAGCAAGATTACGCTAACCCGATGCCTGCCAACCTTCCCATCCTCGTCATCGGTGGCGGCCCAGCCGGATTGCGGGCGGCGGAAGTCGCAAATGCAGCTGGGGCTGAAGTCATCCTCTGCGATGCGCAGACCTCGGTCGGACGAAAATTCCTCATCGCCGGCCGGGGCGGACTAAACCTTACCCATGGAGAAACGGTGGAGAATTTTCCGGCGCGTTATGGGGATGAACTGGAACGGTGGCGCGATCTGCTGCGCGAATTCGGGCCGACGGAGTTGCGCGAGTGGGCGGCGGGGCTTGGCGTTGAAACTTATGTAGGCAGCAGCGGACGCGTTTTTCCAAAAGGACAGAAAGCCGCAGGATTGTTGCGCGCGTGGATGAGGCGACTGCGGACCGGGGGCGTGGATCTCCGGACCGGTTTGCGCTTCAAGGGTCTCACGCGCGAAGCCAGCGGCTGGCGCGCCGAATTCCAAACCGACGGGGGCGAATCTTCCCTTACCGCCAGCGCGATTATTCTCGCGCTCGGCGGTGCGTCCTGGCCGGAGACAGGATCGGATGGCACGTGGCCCACGATCCTGGCCGCCCACGGAATCGAAATCGCACCCTGGCAAGCAGCAAACTGTGGTTGGGAGGTCGCCTGGCCGCCCCAGGTATTGGCCCGTGCGGAAGGATTACCTCTCAAGAATCTCACCGTGGGCGCGGGCGACGAGACGGTCTCGGGCGAGTTGCTGATAACGCGTCACGGCCTCGAAGGCGGCGCGATTTATCGCCTGGGCCGCCAGCTTCGTTCGATGCCGCAGCCCTCCCTGACAATCGATTTCAAGCCGCAGCTCACGATCGAAATGATGCGGCAGCGCGCGGCAAATTTGCGAAGCGAAGTCGATTGGTTTCGCGCCTGGAAACTCAGTATCGGTGCAATCGCCCTGCTTGAATCCAATTCGACAGGTTCCGTGCTCGATCTCGACCAGGCGATCGCCCGGGTAAAAAATTTCTCCGTCCTACTGCGCGGGCCGCGCCCAATCGCCGAGGCAATTTCATCCGCGGGTGGCGTGGCCTGGTGCGAGCTAGACGAGGCCCTGATGTTGCGCAAACTGCCGGGCGTTTTCGTAGCCGGCGAAATGATTGATTGGGAAGCACCGACCGGCGGTTATCTGCTGCAGGGCTGTTTCGCGACAGCGACGCGCGCAGGCCGCGGCGCGGCCACGATGTGGCCCAGTCTTCCAAGCTAAGCGGCGCCGTTCGTTCCCAGGACGAAGCTGGCCGCCGCAGTCCGGTTTTCGACGCCGAGTTTGGGGAAAATGCGCTCCAGATATTTCCCAATTGTTCCTGTCTTCAACCGCAGAATGCTGGCGATCTGTGCATTCGTCTTGCCGCGGGCCACCCACGAAAGGACCTCGACCTGACGCTGGGTGAGATGGCCTCGGGCCTTGTTCGTGGCGGACTTTTTGGCGGTTTGTTCCAGAAGCAAACAGATCGAGTTCTGTTCCCGGTGGATGATCTGGAAGCGAAGCTCCTTCCCAGAACGATCAACGACCAACCGCGACAGCTGGCTCGACAAAACAAAGTCTGCGAGCCAGCCCGCGGGCGGATGGGGCCCGCGATTCGGGGGGGAAACCGCCAAATCTTTTAGCCACTGGATCGCACGCGCAGTCGCGAATTGAATGCGGCCACTGGGGGAAACAACCAGCAATGCTTGCTTGGAAATGGCCGGTCCGGCCATGGTTCGCTCGATTGATGGGGGCAGCAACATGCGTCTGCTATTAGTTACGAGTTTTCCGGGACAAAGTTGGGCGATTTCTTGAAACGCAATCACCGAGCCGGGCGATTCCTCCCGAGCTCATGACGTGACCCAACCTGGGTGTAGGAATTCTCCTACTTTACGGATTTCGTTTCCGCGGGAAAGAATCCCGCAGAGCGAGAACCAGATGGCGCTGTACAAATATTCTCACTACCTGACTAATGAGTCCGAGCCGCGATTCGATCCAGCTCACTCGCCGGGAGTGTTGACGCCGCATTCCGGGATTTACAAATGCCAGGGATGCGGCTGCGAGATTGTTTCGATGGCGGGCGACCCGTTGCCGCCGCCGAGTCATCATCAACATTCGCTTGGTCAGGGTGGCTTCGCCTGGCGGTTGATCGTCGCGGCAGGCTAACCTTCTTATAGCGGGCGCGGTGGCTGGCGCTATCTTGCCGGCGATGCAGCGGGTATTCGGCCTCGAAACGGAATACGGGATTACGATTCAGGGCGCGCCGAGCGTGGATGTCGTCGCCGAATCGATCGCGCTGGTGCGCTCCTACACCGACCACGGCGCACACATGAAATGGGATTACCGTCTCGAAGATCCTCATCGCGACGCTCGCGGATTCCGCGCCCCGGAATTACTCCAGGACACCGATGAATCCGCCTACTATGAAATCGACCGGAAACGGCCGCTGAGCTTCGAGGAAATTAAAAGCGACCTTGTTCTCTCGAACGGCGCGCGTTTTTACAACGACCACGCTCATCCGGAGTATTCCACGCCGGAATGTACCACCCTGCGCCAGCTCGTGGCCCACGAGAAAGCCGGCGAACGCATTTTGGCGGAGTGCGCGCGTCGCCGGAACCTGAAACTCCCGGCCGGACAGGAAGTGCGCCTGTTCAAGAACAACACGGATTTTGCCGGGCACAGTTACGGCTGCCACGACAATTACCTGATTCGGCGAGATCTTCCGTGGGACCGCCTCGTCGGAGGCATCCTGCCATTCCTGATTACGCGGCAAATTTTCGCGGGCGCGGGAAAGATGGGAGTTGAAGCGGAGAGCGGTGGCGGACAGCCGGGGGTATTTCAAATTTCACAGCGGGCCGACTTCTTCAGCACGCTCGTGAGCATCGACACGATGAACAAACGCCCCCTGGTCAACACCCGCGACGAACCTCACGCGGACGCGAGCCGTTACCGGCGCTTTCATGTCATCATCGGCGATTCCAACATGAGTGAATGGGCCACGGCCTTGAAGACTGGAACGACCGCGCTCGTGCTCGGTCTGATCGAACGCGACCAGGCGCCCCAGATCGAGATCGCGCAGCCGATCAACGCCACAAAATCGATCAGCCGCGATCAGGGCCATGATTGGATCATCGAGCTGAGCGATGGACGAAAAATCTCGGCCATCGACGTGCAGCGGCTTTACCTGAAGGCGGCCCAGGGCGAGGGCGGCGCTGATCCGGAAACAGCGTGGCTTCTCCGGGAATGGGAACAGGTATTGAACGATCTCGAGCGGGATGTCACGGCGACGCGCGACCGGGTCGATTGGGCCGCGAAGTGGTCCCTGCTCGACGCTTTCCGGGAGGAACAGAAAATTTCATGGAGCGATCCATGGCTTCAGGCCCTCGACCTCGAGTATCACAATATCCAACCAGACCAGGGGTTGTTCCATGAGCTGGCGCGGCAGGGATCGATGCGCGCCATTGTGAGCGAGCGGGAAATCAAGAACGCGATCTTTTCGCCACCCGAAACAACGCGAGCTTACTTCCGCGGCCGCGCCGTCGCGCGCTTCAATCATGCGATCAGCTCCATTCAATGGGACGAGATCGCGTTCACCGATGGCCAGGAATCACGCGTGGTCGTATTGCCGGAACCAAGCGGCGGCGAACGCCTGGGAAAATTGAACGAGCTCGTGAATGCGGAGACGGAGTTCGAGGAGTTTTTCCGGGAGCTGGCGCGCTGAGGTTGTCATCCCGAGCGGAGCGAAGCGCAGTCGAGGGATCCCGGCGAGTGTCTATCGATATTCCACGGGGTCCCTCGACTCCGCTTCGCTCCCCCCGGGATGACAGCTTTTCGTTCGGAAAGCAGGAACAGATGAGTTAGCTTGAAAATTATTTACGGTCACCCCATGAGAATTCTGCGCCCGCTTCACCCAAGCCAAGTAGCTGAGCTCCTCGCGATTTCGCGATGCGCGGTGGTCGTGCTCATGTCCCTCTTTCTTCCAATCAGTCACGCCTTCGGACAGAACCCGCCCACGTTCTCTCAAGTCATTGTTTTTGGGGACAGCTACTCTGACGACGGGAACGTTCGGCGCCGAACGGAAACCGCGTCAGGAGGACAGGTCAGTTATCCCAGCGGCGTTTACAATTTTGCGGACGGCCGGTTCACCAATAGCGCGAACACCACTCCTGGATCTGCGATGTACGCCGGTCTCTGGCACGAACAGCTCGCGCAAAGCTTTCTCGGTTTGCCGGCAGCGACCTTCAGTCTGGGTGGCGGGACCGATTTCGCGTTTGGCGCAGCGACCACCCAGAACGGCACCAGCGAACGGACAGTGATCCCCTCCCCGGGCGGGGATCTCACCATCACGATCGATAACATGGGCAAACAGGTCGACGATTATCTGGCCAGCCATGCCGTGAATGGGAACGCCCTCTATCTCGTCTGGGGCGGGATCAACGATCTCCTTAATGACGAAAGCCCTGCCAGTGTGTCGGCTACGGCCAACCGAGTGGGCAGCCTGATAAGCCGTCTGGCCCTGGCGGGAGCAAATCACATCCTCGTGCCAAACGTGCCGCCGCTGGGCATGTTCCCAAATTACGCTGGGGACGAGGCAAGAATAACTTCCCTGAACGAAGCGGCGGGCGCCTATCGGTTTCAACTGGACGCGGCTCTGGATTCGACGGTGAACACCCTGGCCGCGCAGGGCGTCCATCCCACCATTTATCGGCTCGATATTTGGTCGCGTTTTGTTCGGATCGCCGCGCAGCCCTCCGATTATGGCTTCACCGATATTGGCCACGTGGCGCAAGGCGACTCTTCCGCCAACCCCGATCAATTCCTTTTCTGGGATGTTCTTCACCCGACCACCGCCGGGCATTTTCAGATTGCGAAAGAGGCGAACCGCGCGTTGAGCGGTTCAGCTGGCGCTTCCGCAAGAGCATTGAATCTTTCCAGTCGAGTCACGGTCGGCACCGGCGAGAATGTCTCGATCGCCGGTTTCATCATCACGGGCTCGATCGCGAAACGCGTGTTGCTTCGCGGGATCGGTCCCTCCCTAACCGGCAGCGGCGTCCCGGACGTGCTGGCAAATCCCACGCTTGAGCTTTTCGATTCGGCCAACAGTTCCCTGGCAACAAACGACAATTGGAGGACAACCCAGGAGTCGGAGATCGCGGCGACCGGCCTCGCGCCCACGAATGATTTGGAGTCGGCTATCATCCGGACGCTGGCGCCCGGGTCTTACACCGCGGTGTTGGCCGGCCAGAATGGAGGGAACGGGAACGGGCTCGTGGAGGTTTATGATCTGGATACCGCACCGGGCGCGACCCTGGCTAATATCAGCACGCGCGGGTTTGTCGGTGTCGGGAATAACGTGCTGATCGGAGGCCTCATCATCGGCAGCGGCCAGGGACCGATCGTAGCAATGCGCGCCATCGGGCCGAGCTTGTTGAATGCGGGGATCACGCATCCTTTGTTGGACCCAACGATCGAGCTCCATAACGGCAATGGCGATGAAATCGAGTTCAACGACGATTGGAAGGACACGCAAACGGCAGCGATTCGGGCTATCGGGCTAACCCCAGCCGACGATCGCGAAGCGACCATCGTCGCGTCACTGGAGCCGGGGAATTACACCGTCATCGTTCGCGGCAGGAACAACACGACCGGTGTCGCGCTGGTCGAAGCCTACCGCATCCCGTAGTGTCATCTCGAGCGGAGCAAAGCGCAGTCGAGCCGTAACGCAGCCAACAAAGTTGGCGAGGCCGGGCTTTCAAACCCCGACGAGCGTCTATTGCACGCTGACCCCTATTGGACCCAATCAATGCTCTCTTCAGACCTGGCAAATGTCGGACTTCAAAGTTGAGCCTAGGCGTTTGGTGTCCATGTGCCCGACTGATAATTCGGTTTTCTGAGGACGATCTCACGCGTGATCTTATCCGGCGAGTTGTAAAAGAAGAAGTACAATACGTCTGGCTCTAGATCCTGAGTAAACCACGCGAAGCGGCGCGCAGGTGGAAAAAAGCCCCCAGGGTTGTCCTGCCAATACGTGTCGTTCGGCTCGAAGTGACAGCAAACGCGCTGGAGACCATCATCAGAGGCCGGCAGCATGACGTCATGAAACTTACATCGGGCAGCCTGATACGCGCCCCAACCGTAGCCGGGCGGGCCGGCGAAGTGCCGACAGTAACAACATTCAAGAGCGCCTTTTCCGTTCGGCATCGATGCGGCCTTTACGTCTAACGAGAATAAGATCAGCGACGCCTACCGGGAATGAGCATTGGTCGGAGGTGAAATGGTTTGGTCACGGGAAGTCTGAAGCGAACGACGCGTAGGCGTTCGCTGGATCGCATGGTTAGGCGGTTGCCTTTGATTCAGAAATGCGTGCATAAATAATGGCGTCGAGGTAAACGCCTTGCTTGAAATGGTGATGTCTGAGCAGACCTTCGCGCTGAAAGCCTGCCTTCTCCAGGGTGCGGTGCGAAGGAACGTTCGGGGAGAAAGGCGTAGCAAAAAGCCGATGAATTCGGAGCTGTTGAAATGCGTAGTCGCTGAATGTGCGGATGACGCGGGGCATCAGGCCGAGCCCGCGATAAGACTGCGCCAACCAGTAACCGAACTCTGCACTATGAGCATCTGCCGACAGCTCTCCGACCATGCCGATGGCACCGATTAGGTAGCCTGATGGCTCACGGAGAGCGAAATTCGTGGTTGAAGAGTCGACGGATTGCTCGCAGCGGTCGAGCCACCAGTCGGCGTCCGCCTCCGTGTAGGGGAACGGTATGGCCAACAGGTTGTGGACAATCTCAGGGTCGGCGAAATGCTCCAAGTAAGCGGCCTTGTCGGCTCGCACGATGGGACTGAGGCAGAAACCATCGCTGACTTCGAGACGGATGCTTTTGCCTTCGTTCACGGAGTGCGCGCGGCAGCGGCCTAATGAGACACAAGATCAGCGACCGCTGGCGAGAGCGCGCGTGACTGCAGGTTGAATGTGGGAGTCGTGGGAAGCCGGAACGCGGTGCGGCCAGCGGTTCGTCAGATGTTGGGTTCACTCGGCTGTGTAGCTGGCTACCCTCCACTGTCCGTCTGTGTCGCGCATCACAGTCAGTTTCTCCACGACTTTGCCCTTCTTGGTGGATGTGGTGTCGTACTGCAAAAGAACAAACTCGCCGGAACGTCCTCCCGGGCTCTTCGTAGTAAATTCCGTCGAGCGCAGTTTACGGTCGCGGAACGCGCCAAACTCGCGTTGCGCCATACTGAAACCGAATTTCCACTTCCATTGTCCCATGCTCTCACGAGGGGCTGCCGCCAATGCCTGCCAGCTCTCGCCACTCTTACCTGCGTCCACGAGCGTCAACCACTCGGCGGCCGCCGCTATGGCCGCCTTCTCCGGAGGCGAATCCCCCGCGCAAAGACTCGAGACAGCCATCAGAAATGCGAAAAAGATGGTTCTCATGCAACGAGAGCCGATGACGCGCGTAAACATCTAACGAGAATAAGATGAGCATCCCGCCATCGCGGGATTCGCTCCATCACCTGGTTAGGTCTGAGGTAATTTCCTCCAAAGTTTTCTTATGACGTAAATGATAGCCGTCCAGCCATACGCGTCGAGCAGCGAAACCGGGAGCAAGAACTCTGGATAGTGCTCAGCCGCGGTCCAGGCGGGAAACAATAGTCGACACAAGAAATAGAACGGCAACAAAGGCAGGCCCAAAAACAGCTCGATCACGGGTGGCGATCGCTCAGAGATGGACGAGCCGCCGGACGTCCGGTATGGAGCTGCCCACGCGTCGGCAGCCAGGATGAACGCGATGGCAACACCGATCATTATGACGATGCCCGGAGTGAGCGTCCAAAAGCGAACGCGCCGGGCCGCCGCGACAGATACTCGTGGCCCCAACAGTGGAAACAGGATCCCCGTGAGCGCGAGCAAAACACCGCAACCGAGAATGCCACCCAAGATGTCCACAGTCGGCGACCTAACGAGACAGAAGTGAGCTACCGCCACCGATGGCGAGCTCGACTCGGAGCGAGGAATTTCTAGTCATGTAAGATGTGAACGCACAGCGGGTGGCGGTTAGCTCCACTGACTGGTTAGGTCTTAGTGTCTTTCGAAATCGGTCTAATCACGGTTCCGTCGAGAAGGATAATGACTTCTCTCTGATCGTGGTAGTCGGCTGTCCAAAAGTTTACCATGTAGAAAAACCATTCGTCTCGTGCTTCCGACTCGGGCTTCATTAACGCTACGGCGTTCAGGTGACACTCACACTGCTGCTCGGGCGTCAGGGTAGCGTTCGCGATGCGCACCGCATCGCGAGCGCTCAACGGGACATCTTTGCTGCGGTCGCGCCACGCAGTGGCGTCGAGACGAGCTTTAGGAACCGAATAGGTCAGCACAGCATGGAGATCGCTATGAGAAATCAAGAACAAGAGAACGTCGTCATCGGCCGCCACGACGTTACGCGCCATCATTCCGCCAAGATAAAACACCGCGCAGAACAAAACGATAACGGAGTGGCGCTGCATAGACCTAACGACGACAAGATGAGCGACGGCGGACGAGAGAGCGCGTCGCGCGGAGTGGAAGTGTGGGACTCATTTCAGAAGGGGAGCGGACACCGGTCCGCCGTTCGCTCCATCGCATGGTTAGGTCCGTCACGCGAGCTTTTCTAAGGCGGAGATGGTGCCGGAGAAAGGTCCATGTTCTGGAGTTCGTAAGAGATTCTAAGCATCTCGTCCACCTGCTGTGTCGGAATATCTGGGCGGTATTCATGAAAAAGGTGCTCTAACCGCGCCTTGTCGACGGGGGGCAACTGACGCTTGCAAGATATGACGACTCCGTAGGGAGCGGTAGAGTCAGTGATAACGCCGACGTCTCCGAGTCCGGCCTCATGGCTCACCGCATCCTGAAGGCGTGCGGCTTGGACGGACAACCGACGATAAGCTCGGGCTCGCATAAAACCCAGCAATAGCACCACGGCAAGCAGGGCGCCGAAGACAAGGAACAGAATGGTCCACCTTTTCATCGCGGCGCACGCATAGACCTAACGAGAATTAGACGAAAGCACGTGCACGTGCAGGTGCACGCGGATTTTCGAAGGGTTAAGGAAATTGGGGTTGGTCATTTGTGGGGTGGCCGGTAGGAGAGTGCAATGTCACTCCCAGATCCACACCATACGCTCCGACTCATTAATCATGAAACCAGGGAGCGACTCAAGGTTGAATTGGTCGATCTCCTCTATCTGAGGGCGTGCAGCTGCCGCATCCGAAGGCTTCCGCTGGCGAACAAGACGATGGTATCAAAAACAGTTTCGCTTGGCGCGGCACCGAGGCGGACCGAAAATCGAGCGGGATGGGCGGAATTTCAGCTTCGACTCTATTGTCCCCTGGCGCGGCCGCTCCAAACATCGCGCGACGGAGCACGCGATCCCACCTTCGCGGAATCAGGAAAAGCCGGTTGGCCCCGGACGCCGCAGCGCGGCGTCCCTACCAGGGCGCGTCCCGCAGGGACGCGGCTACAGAGAAACGGCGGTTTGGAAAGCGCCGCTCCTTGTGGATCGCCAGAGGCAAAAGGGTAGCGCGCGAAGGACGCGAATCCTGTCGCGCGCTGACCAGCCGCCGTCCCTACGACCAGGTTATGAGTCGCAGCTCGTGCGGTTGCATCAGGTGCGGATGGACCGGGACGACGCGCACGCTGAACCCGTAGGTCCCGCTGTCCGTCGCCGGAACGGAACCCCGATAATTGTAATTGCCCTCTCCTTCCGCCCGCGAACTGCCATCGAGAACAGTCACCGTCGGGTTCTTGATCCCGCCGTTTTCCGCTTCGCCGTGATAAGCCTCGACTCGGACATGATCCGGACTAACCGCGCCGAGATGAACGCGCGCAGAGATCTGGAGCGCTTCGCCCACCTGGATGTTCTGGCGGTCGGCGTTCCCGACCTGGACCTCGAGAATACTGACCTGCGGCCAATCCTTGCGCATCTTCGCTTTCCACTGGCTGAGCCCGGTGGCGGCCACACAATTATCCCGCAAAAACTCCTGATGAGCTTTCGCGGCCGGGGTATACAGGCGCTCGGTATATTCTTTCACCATGCGGTGAGTGTTGAACACCGGCGTCACGCTCCGGATCGATTCGCGCATTAACTGCAACCAGGCGAGCGGCAGTTTCCCGTCCGGCTTCGCGTAATACAGCGGAATGATCTGGTTCTCGAGCAACTGATAAAGGCTGCTCGAATCGACTTCGCTTTGGAAATCGACGGTGCCGCCCTTGATTTCGGCGCCGATGGCCCAGCCGTTGTTGCCGTTGAAGCTTTCGCACCACCACCCGTCGAGCACGCTCAAATTCAATCCGCCGTTGGGCGGCAGTTTCATTCCGCTGGTGCCGCTGGCTTCGAGCGGACGGAGCGGATTGTTCAGCCACAGATCGACGCCCTGGACGAGCCGGCGCGCAATGTAGGTGTCGTAGTCTTCCACGAAAACCATCCGGTTTTCGAACCCGTGCTGCCGGCTGAATTTGTAAACCTGCTGAATGAGGGCCTTGCCGCCTTCATCCTGCGGATGGGATTTGCCCGCGAAGATGAATTGGACCGGGCGCGTCTCGTCATTGAGCAAACGTTTCAGCCGCTCCTGGTCGCTGAAGAGAAGCGCGCCGCGTTTGTAGGTCGCGAAGCGGCGCGCGAATCCGATGGTGAGAATCTCGGGATCGAGAATGCGATTGACGTTCCGGATCGATTCGGGGGATTCGCCGGAACGCTCGCGCGCGAGGCGGACTCGATCGCGGACGAACTCGATCAGGCGCAGTTTCAATTTCTGGTGCGTCTCCCAAAGCTGCGCGCCGGGAATGTCCGTCACGCGCCGCCAGAAATCGGTGTCGGTGAGATGTTCCTCCCAGTCGCCCAGATACTTTTGGTAGAGAGCAGAGAACTCGGGCGCCATCCAGGTCTTGGTGTGGACGCCGTTGGTGATGCTGGTGATGGGAACTTCATGCCCGGGAATGCCGGCCCAGACATCTTTCCAGAGTCCGCGGCTGACTTCGCCGTGGAGTTTGCTGACTCCGTTTGAATGACGGCTCGCGCGCAGGGCCAGCACCGTCATGCTGAAGGCATCGAGCGGATTCACGCTGGCCTGGCCAAAGCGGAGAAGCTCATCGAAGGGCAGGCCGAGCTGCGTCGCGAAATCGCCGAAATAACGCTTCATCATCTCGCGCGGGAAGGCGTCGTTTCCGGCGGGCACTGGCGTGTGAGTTGTGAAAACGTTCGCCGACGCGACCAGTTGGAGCGCGGAATAAAAGTCGAGGCCTTGCTCCACGCGCAGCCGGATCCGCTCCAGCGCGAGGAAGGCCGAATGGCCTTCGTTCATGTGGAAGACTTCGGCGTCGATCCCCAGTGCGGTGAGCGCTTTCACTCCGCCGATCCCGAGCACGATCTCCTGCCGAATCCGCATTTCCAGATCGCCGCCGTAAAGCTCCGCGGTGATGCGCCTATCCTCGGAGTTGTTCTCGGCGATATCGGTATCGAGCAGGTAAAGATTCACGCGACCGACGTGGAGTTGCCAGACTTTGGCGCGCACTTCGCGATCGAGGATCCGGACCGAGATCAGCAGGTTGTTGTCGCCCTGCCGCACTTCGCGGATCGGCAGGTGATGAAAATTCTGGTTCAAGCTGACCGCGTGCTGGACGCCTTCCTTGTCGATCACCTGTTTGAAATAGCCGTGGCGATAGAGCAGACCGATCGCCACGAAATTCAGGTCGAGGTCGCTCGCGGATTTGCAATGGTCGCCGGAAAGAATGCCGAGGCCGCCGGAGTAATTCGGGATCGATTCATGGAAACCAAACTCGGCCGAGAAATAAGCAACCGGTCTCTCGATCACGCGGCCGTTGCCGGTCTTGCCGTAGGTATCCTTGCGCGACAGATAGGCACGATAGGCGTCGTGGACCTCCTTCAATTCGCGCAAAAAATTCTTGTCCTGCGATACTTCGATCAGCCGGGCCTGCCGCGAAAGCTGAAGCATCCGAACAGGATTGTGGTTGGTTCGGTCCCAAAGTTCGGGGTCGAGGTGCCGGAAAAGGCGGCGCGCGGAGGGCTCCCAGGTCCACCAGAGATTGAAGACCATCTCGCGCAACGGCTCGAGCGCCGTCGGCAATGTGGGGATGACATTATACGTGTGGTAGGTCGGCATGGAGAAGCCCCTCAGGGAAGGAGCGCAATGTGGCAGCAAAGAATTTTAGCATCAAGCATTCCATTGGCCATGGAGCCGGTGGGCCTTCGCGCCGGTGGGCGTCGGAGCTGTCTCTCCCCGGGGGCTTTGGGTCGAAGCGCACTCTCCCCGGCCTGGAGGCAGGCCGGCTCCAGCTAACGCGCCCGCTTTGGCGCCACCAGAAGTCCCAGGAGCACTCCCGTCGCCAGCCCGCTCAAATGCGCAGCCATGCTGACTTGCGGAGTCGAGAAATCGAAGGCGGTCTGGACTGCGACGATCAGGAGAATGTTCTTCAGGCGCCGGCCCGCCATCGGGTCGTTTCGATTCCGCAAAAGATAGCCGGCCCAAACCCCGACCACGCCCATGACGCAACCCGACGCTCCCACGAGCGGTCCGGGCCGGATCAATTGGAAAAAATGCAGAAGCAGAACGCCGGCACCGGATCCGAGCCCGGAGAACAAATAGTAAACGGCGAATCGAATCGAGCCGATGGTCCGTTCCAATCCCGGCCCAATAATAAAAAGCGCGACGAGATTGAAGACGAGATGGAGCGGACCGTAATGGAGAAAGAGGGAGGTCAGGAGCCGCCAGTATTCGCCTTGGAACCGGACCGACCAGGGGTCCAGCGCGCCGAGGCGATGCAGCGTGGAGGGATCGGTCGAGCCGCCCATCACCAGCTCGGCGATAAATAGCGCGATATTCAGCGCGATAATGACAAGTACGGCGATGGTCGGCCGAGCGGTTCCGGATCCGAAGGCGCTGGTCGCGGGCCGTTCGCTTTGTTCGATGCGGCGGACCAACTCACGATTCTGCGGGGAGAGCGGTGCGGGGGCAATGATGCCTGCGGAGTTCATGCGTTGCGCGATCTCCGCCCGGAGCAATTGATCGGCTGTCGCCATTCGCAACTTCTCGAGGCGCGCGTTCCCGGCTGGAATTTCGCCGGCGGTTAATTCAGCGGTCCCAAGCCAGAATTCTCGAAGATCCTGCGGAAGCCCGGAGAATGAGCGCTGCTTCGCGAGCGCGGGCATCCGTCCGCAAAAGGCCAACACCATTCGCAGGCTGGCGTGGTAACTCCAGGCCGGTAACTGCACCGGATTCGCCGCCGCCACAAGCGCGGCGAACTCGAGAACCAGCTCGTCCCGCTCGCCGATCTCACCGAGGGCGCGGAGATAAAGAGGAAGCAACGCAAAATCATTCTGTCGGGCGGCGGGAGCCAATTCCTTGCGCGCCCATTCGACGATGCTGGCCCACTCGCCACGCAGGCGAAAGGATTGAGCGATGGCCTGGCGCCCGACGTTGGTTTGATTGTTCCGCAACGGCGCGAGGAGAGCGACCCCGGACGAAATGTCTCCCTGTTGGGCGATGGTCATCGCTCGAAACAGTTCTGCTTGCTCGCGCAGGGCGGCAGAGGGGTGAAGAACGCGCAGGGAGCGGGACAACCGCGACGCCGGGCCGAAACGTTGCCGGCTGGCGAGCTCAGCGGCCTTTCGCAATCCGATGGCAGGGAGCACCAGCAACGCCACCCAGGCCCCGGCGCCAACAAATCCCGCCGTCTCGGGATTCATCAACCAGGCAACGACGTTTACCAAAAGCACCGCAAACGAGGCCAGTCGCCACGGGCGATATAAACCACCACGCCGCCAGGTTTGCCCCAGCAGGACCAGCGGCGAAATGGAGGAAACAAAAAGAAGGATGTGATTGAGATCGAGCATGGAAGCGACGGCGCTGGAACTTGTCGGTCGAGTGTGAATGGTGAATAGCAGACCATTCACCGATCACCAGTCACTATTCACTTTTCGAGCAAGTTGCGGCGGCGTAGATGAGTGAAGCATGAAACTACGAGTGACCATCTACCTCGACGTCATCTCCTCCTGGTGTTTTTGGGCGCAACCGGCCTGGGAGGAACTGAAGAAACGTTACGCGGGCCGAGTGGATTTCGACTGGAAGATTGCGTTGATGGATGCGTCCGGTTTCCCAAAGTCGATTGAGCAGGCGGAATGGTTCTACCGGCGCAGCGGAATGATGATGCGCTCGCCTTTCATGCTCAAGCCGGGATGGTTCGAGCCGGACCTCCAGGAATGCCTGGCGCCCAATCTCGTCGCCGAAGCTGCGCGCGACCTGGGGGTGACCGACGATCGCGTGCGCATGGCGCTCGCTCATGCGACCGAACGCGAAGGGCAACGCACGAACGACTGGGAACTTTCGGCGGAGATTGGCGCGAAGGCCGGTGGCCTCGACAAAGCGAAACTGCTGGAACGCGCTCGTTCGCCGGAGATCGAAGCGCGGGCGCGCCAGAGCACGGCGGAGTTTCACGCGCTTCAGGTTACGCAACGCCCAACGTTCGTCGTCGATAGCGAGATCGGCGACCGCGCCATCTTTTCCGGGTTCGCGAAGCTGGAGCCGATCGCGTCGACCATCGATGCGATGCTCGACGATCTGGACGGCTATGCGGCCCACGCGGCGCATTTCGGGGAGCCGCCGCCGGCGTGATCTGGATTGAGAATTCGCGGGGCCACGAGTAAACTCGAATCGTGAACCCCGAAGAAATTAGAAACCATCTTAGAGCCGTCCCGTTCGTGCCTTTCCGCGTCCACATGAGCGATGGCAAATATTTGGATGTGCTTCATCCAGAAATGGCCATGTTAACGCGGATTGCGCTGGTCGTAGGTCGACCGGTTGCCGATCCCACGAAAGACATTCCCCTTCGTGCCGACACGACCTCTCCGCTACGCGTCGTGAGGCTTGAGCCGCTGGTCGCAGCCTGAGCTAGTAGATTCACCTTGCTACCGCACGAATGTTGCTTACTACTTCCACTCGGCTTGCGAAAAGCACGCCTGTCACCGCGGTTTCCGCAGCCGAGGTGAGGCAGAGGTGTCCGGCGGCCAGCGATGGCTTCCGGGGAGGATGCGGCAAATAAATACGGCTACACGGTTCACTTCCCGGGTTGCTGGTCCGGAGCTTTGATTTAATCTGCAACCACAAATTCGTGTAAACGGTCGGATTCGCGCCCGCGAAGTGCGGGTCATTCTCGGGTCCACCAGCGAGCAACTCGGCGTCATGAAACTGTCGGACGCGTTGCGCAAAGCTCAGAGCCTCGGTCTCGATCTGGTCGAGGTTGCGCCCACAGCCAACCCGCCGGTTTGTAAAATCGTCGACTTCGGAAAATTCCGTTACGACATCTCGAAGCAGGAGAAGGACAAGAGGTCTTCGGGAACCAAGCTCAAGGAAATCAAATTCCGGGTAAACATCGACGACCACGATTACCTGACCAAGATCCGCCACGGCGAAGAGTTTCTCGACAAGGGGAACAAGGTCCGGGTCCAGCTTCAATTCCGCGGCCGCGAAATGGCGCATCAGGAATTTGGAATGCAATTGATGGAAAAGGTCCGCGACGACCTGTCCGGCATGTCGCAGGTCGAGATGGAGCCCAAGATCGCGGGACGAAACATCACCATGACTTTGTCCCCGCTGCCGGCAGCGCGGCGCAAACGGCGTTTCACCGCGCATCCCGATCAGTCCGAGCTCCAGAAACAAAACGGCAGCGGCGAAAGCGCCTAACAAGTAGTTGGTAGCGGCGACGCGGCAACAATTGCCGCTGGTCAGTTCCATTCCCGCCTGTTAGCTGTTGCGCGCGATCCACCACAGGCGGCGATGACTTTCCTAGACCGAGCGGGCAGCCCGCGAAATTCTTTCGATTTCCTGCGCTTCGTTTTCGCGACCGCGGTCGTTGTCAGCCATAGCTTCGCGCTCCTCACCGGGACCGAAAAAGACGAGCCGATCGCACGGTTAACGAACGGCGCGCTCACCTTCGGCGCCCTCGCCCTGGCCGGGTTTTTCGCGTTGAGCGGCTACCTGGTGACACACAGCTGGCTGCGATCGCGCGGAGTATTCGATTATTTGCGTAAGCGTGTTCTCCGAATTTATCCGGGGTTCATCGGCGTGATCCTGGTCGGCGCGCTCGTGATTGGACCGCTCGCGGCCCTCGATCTCAGGGCGTATTTCGCCCAATTGCATTTCGGAACGCTGATCGGCCAGGCCCTGATCCTCCACGAACCGTCGCAACCCGGAGTCTTTCACGACATTCCGTTCCCGCAGGTCTTCAACGGCTCGCTTTGGACCATCAAATGGGAATTCTGCTGTTACCTGCTGGTGCCAATTCTGGCCGCGTTTGGATTGTTCCGCCGGAGAATCGGAACGACGCTGGTTTTCCTCGCCTTCCTGATCGCGTTCGCAGCTTTTGCTTACGGCAACATTTTGTCCGTGCCGCGCTCGGTCGTGGTCTTTGGCGGTCCGGCCTACGGCTGGCTCCGTTGCGGCGCCTATTTCCTTGGAGGAATGACCTTCTATTTGTGGCGCGACAGAATTCCGGCCCGCTTTTCCTGGTGCATCGCCGCGATGATCGCTTTGCTGGTCTTTCAACGCTGGATCGACCTCGCGCTCATGATAACTGGGCCGTATCTGCTTTTCTATGGCGGCTACACGCGGAACGCCTTTCTCTCGCAATGGTCGCGCCCCGGCGATTTCTCCTACGGCCTTTACCTTTACGCGTGGCCCGTCCAGCAACTGACGGTGCAATGGTTCGGCCCTTCTCTTACCGTCGCGACTTTTTTTCTGCTCGCCTTTTTCGAGATTGCGCTCTTTGCCGTCTTCAGTTGGTTCGTGATTGAACGCCCGTTCCTCCGGTTGAAGTACGGCCGGAACGCACTCGCGCATCCTTCCGGCCCGGTGCTGACGAATTAATCTGGCGGCTTTGCTTCCCCCGGCGGCTCGGAGGCGGTCACGGAAATCAATTCGTTTACGCGCGCGATCGAAAGCGCGCGTCCAGTCATTTCATCCACTTGCACGAGCGCGCCGCAAAGGCGGACATCGCCTTTCGCGACCGGAAATATCACCGGTAGGTTGGAAATGAAACGGTTCACAATCGGCTCGACGGTTCGGCCCAGGATCGAGTTCACCGGACCGCACATTCCCGCATCACAAAGAAACGCGGTCCCGCCCGGGAAGATTTGTTCGTCGGCCGTCTGGACATGGGTGTGGGTGCCGATCACGGCCGAGACCTTGCCGTCCAGAAAACGGCCAATGGCGATCTTCTCGCTGGTGGTTTCCCCGTGAGCATCGACAAAGATCACCGGAGTCTGCTCGCGCAAGGCCTCAACCGCTGCCTGGACGGCGGGAAATGGGTTCTCCAGGATTGGCTGCATGAACGTCCGCATTTGCACACTGATCACCCCGACTTTTCCTTTCGCCGTCTCGAGCACGATCGAGCCGTTCCCCGGAGCGCCGGGTGGATAGTTTACCGGGCGCAGCAAACGGGGCTCGGTATCGATAAAGGAAAGAATCTCCTTTTGATCCCAGATGTGATCGCCCGTCGTGATAACCGAGACGCCCGCCCGCAACAAATCGATGGTAATCTTCGGGGTGATGCCGCGGCCGCCGGCGGCGTTCTCGCCGTTCACGACAATGAAATCCACCGCAAACGATTCCTTCAGGCGCGCCAACTGGCCGATGACGGCGTTCCGGCCCGGCTCGCCCACCACGTCGCCCAGAAAAAGAATCGTCAGCATCGGGCGAGCATCGTATTGAAAAGCCGGAAATCCAAACCGTGATCTTTCGCTTCCGCAGCTTTCTTTTTCTTGTCCTTCTCACCGCCTCCGTTCACGCCGCCGATCACCTCAGCAATCCGCTGGCCGATCCGCCGAAGTGGAGCGCGCTGGAAAAATTCCAGAAGACCATCACGCATGACGAATTCGAGCGCCTGCTCCGCGGGGTTTATTGCACCCACGGGATCGGCGAGGAATTCATTCGGGTGGATTCAAACGCGGCTTGCATCCTGATGGACCGCGATGCCCAGAGCTGGTTCACCCTTCGCTTTGCCGAGCCCGACGCGAAGAGCGAGAAAGTTCCTCGTTGGTGGCGCCCGGCGCATGCCCTGCCCAAAACGAAGAAGGGCGGTCCTCTCTCGGGCGTGAAGATCGCCCTCGATCCAGGGCACCTGGGCGGCGCGTGGGCAAAGATGGAGGAACGCTGGTTCAAGTCGGGCGATGCGGCGCCCGTGGAAGAAGGCGAAATGACTTTGCGAGTAGCGAAGATGCTCGCGCCAAAACTGCGTGCTCTCGGCGCCCGGGTTTCGTTTGTCCGCGACAAAACGGAGCCGGTCACGCCTTACCGGCCAAAAGATTTTAAGGCGACCGCGCTGGCCGTGCTCAAGGCGGAAGGGATTGAAAATCCGCAGGAAGATTTTCAGCGCCCGGACGATCCGCTGAGGGAACAGAGCGTCCGATGGCAGAGCGAGATTCTGTTTTACCGCACGAGCGAGATTCGCGAGCGGGCTCGGCGGGTAAACACGAAACTGCGCCCCGATGTGGTGTTGTGCCTGCACTTCAACGCCGAAGCCTGGGGCGACGAACGCAATCCGACACTGACCGACAAGAACCACCTGCACCTCCTCGTCAACGGATCGTATCTGCCGCCCGAGCCCGAATCCGACGACGTGCGCTTCGAGATGTTGCGACGCCTGCTCAGCCGAGACTTCGACGAGGAACTGGCGATCGCTGATGTCGCCGCGCCTGCCTTGGCGAAGAAGAGCGGACTGCCGCCCTACGAATACACCAAGGACATTGTCACGAAGGTCGGCACCAGCGGATTCGTTTACGCGCGGAATCTCGCCGCGACGCGGCTTTATCAATGTCCGGTGGTCTATTTCGAGCCCTACGTCATGAACAGCGTCGATGGATTCGCGCGAATCCAGGCGGGCGATTACGAAGGCACGAGGATGATCAACGGGACAGAACGCATCAGTATTTATCGAGAGTACGTCGGCGGCGTCGTGGATGGCCTGGTCGACTATTACAAAAACGCGCGCAAATAGAGATTTTTGGGAATTGCGAGGCGTCCAGATCTTGACGGCTTTAAGCCGTCAAGATCCGAGGCGCGATCAAAGAAGGGCGACGGCTGCTTCGATGTCGGCCGCGGTCACGTTTGTGGCCAGGTGGGCTGAGCCAATTCTCGACAAGAGAACAAACCGGATTTGGCCAGCCGCGAACTTTTTGTCGAATCGAAGCGCGCTTAGGATTTTTTTTCTCGGAAAATCGGGGGGCAACCGCGTCGGCAGCTCGAACGTTTCCAAGGTCCTCACGACCTGAGCCCGCTCGGCGTCGCTCAGCCCTGCTTTCCGCATCGAGATTTCACAGGCCGCGACCATTCCGAGACTGATCGCTTCACCATGAAGGAAATCCCGATACTCCCCTGCCCGCTCGATGGCATGCCCCACGGTGTGACCGAAATTCAACAGGGCGCGCTCGCCGGTCGTCTCGCGTTCGTCGGCAGCAACGATGGCCGCTTTGATTTCGACATTCCGGCGAATAAGCGGCTCCCAATCCGTCCGGTCGAATCGTGGCAACGTCGCGAACATTTCCGCGTCGCGAATGACGGCGTGCTTGATGATTTCGGCAAAGCCCTGGCGCAATTCGCGCGGCGGCAACGTCGCCAGCGCATCGACGTCGGAAATGACCAGCGCCGGCTGATGCCACGCGCCGATCAGGTTTTTCCCGGCGATCGTATTCACGGCGGTTTTTCCACCGATGGAGCTATCCACCTGGGCAAGGAGCGTTGTCGGTATTTGCACGCATGGAATTCCGCGGTGATAAATCGCGGCCACGAATCCCGCCAGATCGCCCACCATTCCGCCGCCGAGTGCCACGATGAACGAGGTCCGGTCCAACCCGGCTTCCAACATCCGGCCGCAGATTGCTTCCGCCCCGGTCATCGCCTTTGATTCTTCGCCAGGCGGGACCGTAAACAATGCGGCCTGGAACCCGGCGCTGGTGAGACTTTGCCGGACCTTCTCCGCGAAAAGCCCAGCGACCTTATCATCCGAAATAATCGCGCAGGCCGGCCCTCGTAGTTTTTGAGAGATCAAATCCCCTGCTTGCCCAAGAAGATTCGGGCCGACGACGACGTCATACCCCTGCTCTCCGGCTCGCACTTTGATCGAATTCACGATGCCGGAAGCGTACCGGCCACCTCCATCGGGCGAAAGAGAAAAGCGCCCGGCGGTTTCCAAGTTGCCTTGACAAATCGGTCCGGCGTTCCTCTAAATGAGGAATGCCAGATCCAGTCGATCCGACGCCGCCTCCCGCCGCGAATCCTGCTCCGGGCCCAACCGCTTCTCCGACCGCTACGGGACTTCCCTCAAACGTCGCCGCCGCCCTCGCCTGCATCCCGCTCATCGGCGGGGTGGTCTTTTACATTCTCGAAAAACACGACCAGTTCGTCCGGTTCTACGCGATGCAGTCGATCATCTTTGGCGGCATCTGGTTTCTCTTCAACATCATCTCCTGGGTAATCCAACATATCCTTTGGGCGCTTCCCGTCATCGGAGCTGTTCTCGGCGCGCTCTGGATTTTCGTATCGGCGCTGATCCATCTCGGGCTACTTGTGATCATGATTATCGCGATGGTGAAGGCGTTCACCGGCGTTCGTTGGGATATTCCGTGGGTCGGCCCCATGGCCCGGAAGCAAATCGGCGAGGCTTAATCGTTTCTGCAGCCGCTGCCCTGTGGGCAGCGCCTTCGCAGCTACGCCCCGGATCGCCGCCCACAGGGCGGCGGCTACAAAAATCAGCACGCCAATAGCTTGACCACAATCTCCGTCAGGATCAGTTCGTGATCGAGCTGGCTGCTGACCAGGCGCAGGTTTGCTTCCAAACAAGCCTCGAGACCGGCAATGAGCTTCTCGGTCTGAAACCGGTGCGCCTGTTGCGCGGCAATCCCGAGCGCATACCCGTTGATCGAGCCATCTTTTTTTCGAGGCAAATGTTCCGTCGCGTCGGCAGGCAGGCGATTCAGGGCGGAGATAAAGGTAAACGGCGCGTGCGGACGCGGAATCCGATAACGTTCCATCAAATCTTTGGCCAGGAGCAGATTCCGGATGGTGGGCAGGATCGCGACGAGGAGAATGCCAATGGCGCTTTCGCCCTGGTCGAGCAGGCGCTTTACGAGCATCAGGGCACGTCCCAGGTCGCAGGCCGCCAGCGCATTTCCCAGCTCGAAAATCACGCCCGCGCGCGAGAGGGGCACCAGTTCCCGCACCTGCTCAACGCTCACCCGCCGTTCTTTGCCCAGGAAAAGGTCGATCTTCTCCAACTCATTTTCGATTTGCCGCGTGTCGCCGCCGGTCAGGAGCACGAAAAGATCGAGCGCCTCCTCATCGAACTGAAGCTTCCGCGCTTTCGCTTTTCGCCCGACCACCTCGGTCGCTTCCTCTTCCCAGCCGGAACGCGAGGAATCGAGGCGATCGATCACCTGCACCTCGGCGCGTTTGCCGAGCGTTTTGTAAAAGGAGCGCCGTTTGTCGGTCTCGGTCGCGCTGATCAACAGCGTGACGTCCTGCGGAAGACCGGCGTCGATCAGTTCCGCCAGCTCCTCTAGCGCGCCCAGCACCGACGCGGACCGGCCGATGACGCTGTCTGCGAGGCAATTCGCGTTCTTGAACCAGACCAGCTTGGATCCGCCGAAAAACGGCAGGGTTTGCAACGCCTCGACTGCGAGCCGGATCTTCGCTACGGCTTGGTCGACGTTGTCGGCGCAGGCGTCGATCACTTCCAACCCAAATTCTCCAGCCTCCGGCGGCGTCAGTTTCGCCGCCAACTCCGCCGCGACGCGTTTCACCTCGCTTTCGTCGGTGCCGACGATTGCATGGACGTTCGATTCGGACCCGGCTGTCTTGGCCTTGGCTTTCGGCATTGGTGGCGGCAAATTTAGCCGCCACCCGCCTGTTGCAAAGAAGTTCCGAACTCGCTCGCCGCGTATTCGCGAAATTTTGCCTCCAGAGCGGTCACGTTCTGAAACTTCGAGCCGAACGTCTGGAACAACGCGGTCTCGAACGGCTGGTGCCGTCCCATCGCATCAAGGAAAGTGAGGAAGCTCGCCTTGTCGGTCGCCACGAGGAAGCGAACGAGCTTCTCTGATTCCTCATAGAAGATCGCGACCTGGTCCGAAGGCGGGTAGCTCATCGTCGTGAGGGTCGTCAGCGGAAAGAGTTTTTCCGCCGCGATCGTTTGGGAACGCGCTTTGGCGCTGTAGTTGCGCGCCCGATAATAGCTGGCCTGCGCACCCTTCGAAATGTATTGGGCGAACCCTTCGTTCAGCCAGAGCGGGACACCGTCCGGATAGTAGCGATGAAGAACCAGGTGCACGATTTCGTGCCCGAGCGAGTTGTCGCTGAATTTGTAGGCCGGATCCCTGACCACAAAGAGGCTGCCCTGCGATTGAATGCCGCCAGTCCAGGGCTCCAATTTTCCGGCGGTCTGGAATTGCTGCCAGTCCGCCGGTTTTTGGAAAACGTAGAGGTGCGATTTCGTATTGCCCGCGGGCTGCTCGCGCTGGAGCTCCTTGGTGATTACGCGGTAATGGAATTCCGCTTCCACCGAGATCGGCGTCACCACGAAACTGTCCACGAAGTGATAAATGAAATGCTCGGTCTCGCCGTGCTTCCATTGCTCGGGATGGATCGCCAGGGCCCTGGCGCCGAGCGGATTTGGATCGCGCTGGCTGAGGCGCGAAAACTCCACTTCGGGCAAGGCGTTTAGACCGGGGCTGGTGGCCGGCGGCTGGGCCTTAGCCGGGAGGGCCAGGATGACTGGCAGAATGGCGGGGAGTAACTTGATGAATCTCATGCCGGGAAGAGAAGCTAGTCGCGTGCGAGCCACGCCTGCCGATCAGACCCGGGAGCGCCGGCGGCCGCTGTTCCGAGCATATTTCACCGGCTTTCGCTTGGGTTCGATCTTCGTCAAGCCGGTGCCGCTCTTCACTTCCATGATTTGATCTCGGAGTAACGCAGCCCGCTCGAATTCCAAATTCGCCGATGCGCTTTGCATCTCCTCTTCGAGCTCGCGCAGCAATTCCGTGAGATTGAAATCCCCGCCCGATTCCTGGATGACCGACGCCGCGATCTCGCGCCCTCGCAAAATCGTATGGAGGCTTTCCTGCACCGCGCGCCGGACCGTTTGCGGCGTGATTCCGTGCTTCTCGTTGTACTCCATCTGCTTCGTTCGCCGGTAATCGGAAATCGACATCAACGCCTGCATGCTTTGCGTCACCGTGTCGGCGAAAAGCACGACCTCTCCGTTGATGTGACGTGCGGCGCGCCCCGCCGTCTGGATGAGCGAGGTCTGGCTCCGGAGAAAACCTTCCTTGTCCGCGTCGAGGATGCAGACGAGCGACACTTCAGGCAGATCGAGCCCCTCCCGAAGCAGGTTGATGCCGACCAGAATATCAAAATCCGCCGCGCGCAAGCCGCGCAGGATCTCGACCCGCTCGATCGTGTCGATGTCGCTATGCAGATAGCGCACCTTCAAACCGACATCGCGCAGGTAATCCGATAGATCCTCCGCGGTCCGTTTGGTCAGCGTCGTAACCAGGACGCGCTCCTGTTTCTCGACCCGTTGCCGGCAAAGCTCTATTGTCTCGTCGATCTGGTTCTTGAGCGGCTTAAGCGTGATCTTCGGATCGAGTAATCCCGTCGGCCGGATAATCTGCTCGACGACCAGCGGCGCCCCCGGCGTGTGCACATCGAACTCGCCAACCGGCTGATCTGTCGGAGAAAGCGGCGCAAGTTTGGAACTTGCGCTCCGGCCGGGCCGCAAGTTGGAAACTTGCGCTACAGCTTCGCCCGCGACGAGGAAAGGAATCGGCTCATCTTCCCCGATCCGCTCCCTCTTATGCGGAAAGTATCCCTTGTTCCCCACCACGCTGTTCTTGATCTCGAACTCGGCCGGCGTCGCGCTCACGTAGGCGATCTGGTTCGTCATCCCCATGAATTCCTTGAAATTCAGAGGCCGGTTATCCAGCGCGCTCGGCAAACGGAAACCATATTCCACCAGCACCGTTTTCCGGGACCGGTCGCCTTCATACATCCCGCCGATTTGCGGAATGGTGGCGTGAGATTCGTCCACCACCAGGAGGAAATCCTTTGGGAAAAAATCCAGCAACGTGAACGGCTTCGAGCCGGGCATTCGCCCCGACAGATGGCGGGAATAATTCTCGATCCCATTGCAGAAACCCATCTCCTGCAACATTTCGAGGTCGTATTCCGTCCGCATTTTCAGCCGTTGCGCTTCCAGCAGCTTGCTTTGCGCTTCCAGCTCCACGATGCGGTGATCGAGCTCGTTGCGAATCGACGCCAGCGCGCGATTCAGCTTGTCCGCCGGCGTGACGAATTGTTTCGCCGGATAAAAAGTGATCACGCTCAAGCCCTCATGGGCATGGCCGGTCAGCGGATCGAATCGAGTGATCGCGTCAATCTCATCGCCGAAGAATTCCAGCCGGATCGCTTCTTCATCCGCCGTGGCGGGATAGACTTCGACCACGTCGCCGCGCACTCGGAACTTGCCGCGCGAAAAGTTCATGTCGTTCCGCTCGTAGAGCATGTCCACGAGCCGGCCCAGAACGGCTTCCCGGCCGATCAGTTGGCCCTTTTTCACCGTGAGCAACATCCGGAGATAATCCTCCGGCGAGGTCACGCCATAAATGCAGGAGACGCTCGCGACCACGATGGTGTCGCGCCGGGAAAGCAGCGCGCTCGTCGCCGAAAGCCGGAGACGCTCGATCTCTTCGTTAATCGAGGAATCCTTCTCGATGTAGGTGTCGGAACGCGGGATGTAGGCTTCCGGCTGGTAGTAATCGAAGTAGCTGACGAAATATTCCACGGCATTCCGCGGGAAGAATTGTTTGAACTCGGAATAGAGCTGCGCCGCGAGAGTTTTGTTGTGGGAGATGATCAGCGCCGGCCGGTCGAGCTCGCGGATGACGTTCGCCATGGTGAATGTCTTTCCGGAACCGGTCACGCCAAGGAGGGTTTGGTGGCGGTTGCCGGCTTCGATCGACTTCAACAGCTTCGCGATCGCCTGGCTCTGGTCGCCCCGCGGCTTGTAGTTGGATTCGAGCTCGAACGCCATCAAGCAAAATAGCACAAGGTGGATCGAGCGCTCCGCCGCTCGATGGGCTGCGGCGCTCGCCGTGCTTTTGACTCGCTATGCGTTAGAAGCGCGGTAGTTATTCTCCGCGAATCGCATGAATCCCAAGGCATTCTTCACCGAGCTGCGACGGCGTAATGTTTACCGCGTTGCCGTCGCCTATGCGGTCGTCGCATGGCTCATCATCCAGATCGCGGCTGCGACCTTTCCGGTTCTGGAAATCCCGAGATGGTGCGTCCGGCTCGTTGTCGTTCTCCTCGCCTTCGGGTTCCCTGTCGCCGTGATTCTCGCCTGGGCTTACGAATTGACTCCCGAAGGGATCAGGCGGACCGAAGATGTCGCTCCCCAGGAATCGATCAAGAAGCAGACCGGCCAAAAGCTGAACGGACTGATTATCGGAGTGCTCGCCTGCACGGTTGCCTTTCTCCTTTATCAACGCCTGCACCCCGCTGAAACGGCGGGCGGCGCGCCGGAAAAAAGTATCGCGGTCCTTCCTTTTGAAAATTTCAGCGACGACAAGGAGAACGCCTTTTTTGCCGATGGAATCCAGGATGATATCCTGACCAGCCTCGCAAAAATTCACGAACTGAAGGTGATCAGCCGGACGTCGGTCATGCCCTACCGGGGCGCGACGAAGAAGAACCTGCCGCAAATCGCGCAGGCCCTGGGAGTGGTCAATGTGCTGGAAGGGAGTGTGCGCCGCGGGGAAAACCGGGTGGTGGTTACCGTGCAGCTCATCGATGCGCGGAACGATCGCCATCTCTGGGCGAAACGTTACGACCGTCCGCTGGCGGATTCGCTCGGGCTCCAGGGCGAGCTGGCCTCGGAAATTGCCTCAGAGCTTCGGGCCACCCTGAGCCCGGAAGAAAAGGGCCGCGTCGAAACCAAACCGACGAAAAACCCCGACGCCTACGTGCTTTACCTCAAGGCGCGGACGTATGAATCAAATCCCGATCGGCTTTTCGAAGCCTACAAGGTGGCAGAGGAACTCTATACCGATGCCATCCAGCACGATCCTTCTTTCGCGCTGGCCTATGCCCGCCTCGCCGCCACCGAGGCGCGGATTTATCGCTGGTTCTACCCGACGGATGACCGCAAAGCGCGCATGAAGACAGCCGCCGAAAAAGCGCTCGAACTCAGCCCCGACCTGGGCGAAGGCCATCTCGCCTTCGGACTTTATTATTATTGGGCGGAGGCCAATTACGAAAAGGCGCTCGAGGAATTTAGGATCGCCGCGGCCGCGTTGCCGAACGACAGCGACATCGGTTACTTCAGGGCCGCGATTCTCCGCCGGCAGGGTCAGTTCAAGGAAAACCTGGAACTGCTGAAGACTACCCAGGCGGTGGACCCGGGCAATGTGCACGTCGCCCTCGAAATCGCCTTTACCTACGCGATTCTTCACGACTGGCCGCAGGCCGCGCGGGCTTACGATCGCGTGGTCACTCTCGCGCCGGAATCGGCCAACTATAAGATCAACCGGGCCTACATCGATTTTTACTCGACTGGAAAAACCGCTCCGCTGAAAGCGGTCCTGGCGCAAATCTCACCGGGAATCGATCCCGCGGGCCTGGTCACGAGGGCGCGCTGGGATTTGGCCATGATCGAACGCGATTTCGCGGCCGCCGAAATGGCCATGAGCTCCTGTCCGCTCGACGTCTTCGAATCAAACGGTCTCCCGACGCCAAAGAGCTTTTATCGCGGATGCGTTGCCCTCGCCCGCGGCGATCTCGCCGCCACCCAAACCCAATTCGCGGCGGCTTTGCCCGATTTCGAAAAGGCGGTCCAGGAGGCCCCCGGCAACGGCGTGCGCCACGCCAATCTCGGCCTGCTCTATTCGTTTATGGGCCGAAAGGAAGAAGCAATCCGGGAAGGCCGGCGGGCCGTCGAGCTTTTGCCCGAATCCAAGGACGCGGTGGACGGACCTTGGGTAAACGGATTTTTGGCAATGATCTATGCGCGGACGGGCGATGCCGATTCCGCGTTACCGCTTTTGGAACGTTTGCTCGCCACGCCCGGCCAGGTCGACAACACGAATTGCTGCATCACGGCCAGCGATCTGCGCTCACGCTGGCAATGGGACCCAATCCGGAATGATCCCCGTTTTCAGAAACTCCTGGCCAAACCTTGATCTTCTGTAGCCGTCGCCCTGTGGGCGACGCCGAGGCGGGGCGGTCTTCGCCCTGATCGGGTCGCCGCCCAAAGGCGCCTCCCACGTTCGCTTCGCACAGCGAAGCGGCTACAGAAGCAATTCCCAGAACGCGGCGCCGAGATTGTCGAGGACGTCGCGCGGCAACAACGATTGTTCGGTTTGGCCGCGCTCGACGATCGCGACCTCTGACGCACGGCCGCAGGCCCACGCGCCGATTCGGGCCACGTCGTATAACGAAACTCCCTGGCCCATCAAACCGGCACAAACGCCGGTAAGCACATCCCCCATCCCGCCGGTCGCCATGCCCGGATTCCCGGTTGAGTTGTAACTGAGCGGCTTCCCGCGTTCGCAGACAACCGTCCGGGCCCCCTTGAGCAGCAGAGTCACCGGAAACAAATCGGTGAAACTGCGGGCGAGGCCGGCGCGTGACATTTTGCCCGGATCCATCAGCCGTTTCATTTCGCCGGGATGCGGCGTGAGAAGGCGGGGACCGGCGCAACGTTTCAGGACTTCAACGTCGTCCGACACGATGTTCAGACCGTCGGCATCAACCACCATCGGGGCGGTCGCGCGCTCGATTAGCCGCAGGACATCTTTTGCCTGCGATTTGCCCAAGCCGGGTCCCACCGCCCAGACGTCGATCTTCTCCTCCAACAAATCCCGGTACGAGCGAACGGCCTTGACCATGGCCTCGGCCGGCGCGGCCGCGGCCACAATCGGATAAATCTCTTTCGGGACAAAAACTTCGACCAGACCCGCGCCCGAACGCAACGCGCCCTGCGCGGTCATCAGCGCCGCGCCGATAAATCCCGGCGACCCGGCGACGACGCCGATCCTTCCGAACTCATTCTTGTAGGCGCCGAATCTTCGTCTCGGCAAAAGCGCGCGGAGCGATTGGTCGGTGGCCAGGAGATCGTTCGCCGGAACCTGTGGAGTGACCAGATCGGCCAGCGGAACGACCGCAATCCGCCCGACGAGATCGATCACCCGGTCCGCCACCAGGCCGTGCTTTGCGAATGCGATCGTGCTGGTAAAATCAGCCACGACGCAATCCGGATCGCTGTCGCCGTTGTCCCCGTCGAGCCCGGTTGGCAAATCGACCGCGAAAACGAACATCCTTTCCTCGCGTCGAAGACGATTGATTTCCTGCGCGGCTGTCCGGACGGGTTCCCGCAAAAGGTGTTTCGACCCAAGCCCCAGCACGCCATCGAGAATGATGGAAGCCGAGGGACGCATTTCTGCGAGTCCATCGACGATCGAACGCTCGGCCGTCCTGCATTCCTCCAGCTTCTTGCGGGTCAATTCCGCGCAATCGTTCTCGGGAAAAACCAGACGCAGATCGATTTCCCATCCCGCCTCCTTCAAACACCTGGCCGCCACGAGCGCATCACCGCCGTTGTGGCCTTTCCCGACGAAGACGAGCGCTTTGCCCGGCTCAGGAAAGAATTGCCGGACTGTCCGGGCAACACCGGCGCCGGCGCGATCCATCAATGCTTCCACCTCGACACCGTTGGCAAATGCGGCCTCTTCCGCCGCCCGCATGGCCGCAGAACTTACGATCGGCGATTCCAATTAATCCTCCGACTTCTTCTTCTTCGATTTTTTCTTCTTCGGCTTGTCGCTGTCGCTATCGCTGCTCTTAGATTTCTTGCTCTTGCGCGAGGACTTCGAGGATTTCGACGACTTCGACTTCTTCCGGTGGCCGGAACTTTCCGGCGGAACGCGCACGAAGTCGTTCCCGAGCGACAGACTTCTCAAACTGGCCGTGAGGGGCTTGGAAGACATCGGAGGTTGCCGGTTAATGCCCCGCGCGATTTGCTCCGCCAGGCTTTGGCGATATTCCGCGCTCAAGGCGAGCCGCCCCTCGGTCGGATTGGTCAGGAACCCGCATTCCACCAAAACCGAGGGAATCGCGGTGCGCCGCAGGACATAAAAACCGCGCCGGCGGATTCCGCGATTTTCCGAAGGCGAAATGGAAACGACGTTGCGATGAATGCTGGCCGCGAGCGACGCGCTGTCGGAACGATAATAATAAGTCTCGATCCCGTTCGCTCCCACGCGGGAGGCGCAGTTGAAATGAATCGAGACGAAGCTCGCTCCCCGGTAATTGTTCGCGATCGCGGTCCGCGTTCCCAGGGGGATAAAGACGTCGCTGTCCCGGGTCATGATTACGCGATACCCCTGGGCCTGCAGGATCCGCTTCAAACGCTGGGCAACATCGAGCGCCTTATCTTTCTCGCTGATCCGCTGGCCGGGAACGCCTCCGCGGTCAAAACCGCCGTGCCCGGCATCGATTATAATGGTGCGGGATTGGCCGTAACCGGACGAGGCCAGCGCCAGGAAAAGCGCAAGCAGAGCGCAGCGGCTCCAGGAAAAATGAAATCGATTCATCGCTGAGAATTAACGGTGCTTCTAATCGTCCGCCACGGGGTGCGGAGGACGGTTGGATACTTTCGGCGCGGGACTGCGCTTCGATTCAGCCACAGGAACGTAAAGCATTCCACCACGCACCGCGATAACGCCATCCGCCGTGTGTCGCAAACGCGGACGCGATTTTGTTTCGAGAAAAGTTGAGTGCGCCAGGAGTTCCCCATTCAGTCCCACATGAGAATAACTCCAGGTTCGGGGGGCGGCGCAATGAAGAACGTGAAGCTGGTTGGCGCGGTCGAGTTCGGCCTGCGGCTCGTCGTTCGCGATGGTTCGGCCTAACGAGTAAGTGGTGTAAACCACGCCCCGGTCCTTGTTTTCCACCCGCACATAAAGAGAGGTGTAATCGGGGAAGCGATTCGAGAGAAGCGAGAACGTCCGCACCTCCCCTGCTCCGGCCGTGTTCTCCGGAATCCCCACGGTCTTTTGCCAGATCGGGCGCGCATCGGACACCTGGAAAACCTTGGTCGCGGAATAGAAGAATTTGTTGAGATCGGGAAAATAAACGTTCGCCCGGACATGGTAGGAACCGAAATCCTGCACCGGGAAAAGAGAAGTCAGGTTGATCTTTCGGGTGACGGTTTTGCCGGCCTCGACGTGAAGAGCGGGCTCTGGTGCAGCCTGGCTGAGAGGCGCCAGGAGGCGGCCTTCGCTCGAATTGATTTCGAAACCGAACCATTGGTGGCCGCTGTCGTCCCGGAGATCGATGTCGCGTCCGGAGAAGTTCGCGATCTTGACCGTGGCGAGGATCGGCTCGTGGGCAATGTATTGCAGCCGTTGAAATTTTAGTTCCACCTGGATTTGCGCGGGCGCGTTAACCGTTAGAAAAAAAACCGTGATCAGGCTGAGGGACCATTTCATCGGGTTTCAGAATAACGCATCTCGCTCAGGGAAGAAAGAAGGCACTGGCTGGCGGCAATCTTTTAACTGCGCAGGAGCCCGGCAAAAAACCCGCGCTTCTTCGGCCGTGGCGGTTCCACGGGCCGGGGTTCCGGCCTCTTGGAAGGCGAGCTGGCCTTCTCCCGCTTCTCCTCTTTGGGAGGAGCTACCTCGACAAGGGCCTCGGTCCACGACAGGAAGATTGTCTCCGGGACGCGCGCTTCGGAATCGTAGGCAAATTCAACCTCGTCCCAACCGGCGATTTGCAGGAGCGCCTCTCGGCCACGCGTGACCGCGCCCTCCGCGTGCACAATCTTGCCCTCCCGCAGATAGACAATCCCGCTCCGCTCCCCCTTCACGATTTGCACCGCGCCAGTCCGCTGGCTCAGGCAGCACATCTGCAAGACATCGAGAACGTGAAACAAATCCGCGTCCGTTTCCCGCGGGTTCGCCGCGGCTTCGATCGCTCCCAGCACGCGTTCTCCATCGATCGGTTCCGGAAAAACCTTCGTCCTCGCGATGTCGAGACACCGTTCGGCCGCGGAATACGCAGGCAGAAATAATACCTGCAACCCTGGAAAAATTTCACTCAGCACCCCGCCGAGAGAAAGACCATCGACACCGCTACCCTCCAATTGGGCAAGAAGGAGATCGCAGCGCGCGTGGGTCTGCGCCCAGCGGAGCGCCGCCGCGTCATTCGCGACCAGATCGCACTGGTGGCTCGTGTAGTCGGCCACCATTCCCGCCAATTGTTCCCCAACCTCAGCGTCGTCGTGGACGATGAGCAATTGCATCACTGCGAAGGGGCACTAAGAGGCGGCGGGAAAATGTTCAGGAGTTTGGTGGGATCGGCGCGGGCGACCTGTAACTGATCGTTGTAATAAATGCGCACGATATATCCCAAATATTTCCGGTGACCGCCTTCGCCGGGCGACTGCGCGGCCTGGTCTTTTTTCGCCGTGGTTTTCTTTTTCGTCGTCGCCGACGGCGTTACGGAAGCCGCCGCGGCGGCCAGGTCCGCTTCAGTTGACGCGGTTTTCTTCGCCCGCAGGTAAGTTACCGCCAGCACCTCCGGATTTGTGTCCTTCCAATCGTGATGAGGCGTGAGCCATTCGTAACTGACGTCGGCGTCCGTCAGGACGACATCCTTGTTATCAACCGTGTCGTAAAAGAAGACCTGAATTTTTACCTTCGTATGATCGATCGGCGTATTCGGCTTCACTTTCACGCTGATCTTCAGCTTCATGTTGGTATCCGCCTCGGGATCCGGCGTGTCCGTGGCGGTCAGTTCGGTAATCCCGAAGGTCGAGCCGTCCGGGATGCCATCGGCGTCGGTCCGGGTCGTTCCTGCGTCCAGCGGTGCCGTTCCGGTCAGGCCCGGGCCCGTTGTGGTGGCGGGCGCCTGCGTGGTTGGCGCGGCTTTCAATTTCATTTCAGCCAGCTCATAAAGCGGGCCGGCCGAGGGACCAATCTCCTCGATTTTTTTCCAGGTCTCGGTCGCGCGGTCGGGAAGCTGGATCGACTCGTAAATCATGGCCATTTCCGCAAACACTCTCGCGTTTTTCGAATCGCGCTGAGCGGCTTCCTGAAGCCGGGCCAGAGCGCTCGTCGTGTCGCCCTTGTCGCGCAGTTCCGTCGCTTCCTTCAAGAGCTGTTCCGCGACCGACAGCGCGGCGGAGCTCGGAGAGGATTGGGCCGTGGCCGGCTGGCTCGTGGTGGTTTCGGCCACCGGCGGGGCCGATGCCGCTGGACTCGCGGCCGGCGCCGTTACTTTCGGATGCGACGCGATGTATTCGGTGCGCCACCGGTTAATGTAAAAAACACTGAGCCCGGCAATTTCGGCCGCGCCAAAGGCCAGGACCACCAGCATGGCGATCCGAAACACCTTGTCGGGTGGCGGCGTGGGAGAAATGGCCTCGGTTTCTGCGTCCATAGGATTTCTGGAATTATGCCTTGGATTCGTGCGGGCGCAAAACCGTTCAAATTAATATCCTATCGCAATCGTGCTCGTGATCGAAACGCGGCCAGATCGAGCACGAGCACGAGCACGATTACGAAAGAAGCCTACCGCGAAATATCCGCCTGGCTGAGAAGCTTGAAGCCTTCCCCCAGGAGAACGGACGACGCGCAGTCGGTGTCGTCGACATGCAAGGCGAGGGCGGCGAAACCCCGGGGATGGGTCAAAAGCGGGTAGGTGAAATGCACATTGACCTCAGCCATCAGGAGCGCGGCCAGGAGTTTCGCAAGCTGAGTCGCCACCTCGCGCAGTTCCACCACCACCATCGAACAAACCCCGAAAGCCACGTTGTGTTCCCGAAACAATTCCTCGACCCGTTCCGGATCGCTTACCACGATCCGCGCGATGGCAGAGTCGGTGGACTCCGCAATGCTCATGGCGACGACATGGGTGTTGTGGGTGTGCAGCAGTTTCACCACATCGAGCATGGCCCCGACCTTGTTCGGCAGGAAAATCGAGAATTGTTTGACGAGCGGTCCCTCGGTTTTCGAGGCGGTTTGTGGCAGATCAACGTCCATAAGGAAAGGTCGCGCCGGGAGCTCGAGCGAGCCAGGACGCGCGAAAGTATCTCATCGGGTCGGTTTTCTTTGCAAACGAATAAGTGGAGCGCTGTAGCCGCGCCGCGATGACGCCCCGACTGAGCAGGGCGCCTGCAGGGCCGATAAAGGCTGTTCATTTGAAGGCAGCGCTCTAAATTCGCACCCACAGTGGACGAAGAGAATCAGCTCATAGCGCAGCGGCGTGAGAAATTGGAGGCGCTCCAGGCCCGGGGCGCCAATCCTTTTGGCAGCGCGTACGAAACGTCCGGCACCATCGCGGAAGTGCGCGAAAAATTCGCCGAAGGCGTTTCCCTCCGGGCGGCCGGTCGCATTACCGCCCACCGCGACATGGGGAAAAGCCATTTCGTCGACCTCCGCGATTCCACGGGGCGAATCCAGGTTTACATCCACGCGAAAGAAGTCGGCGATGAGCTGATCGACCTGTTCAAGCTGGTCGATCTCGGGGATTTCATCGGCGTCGAGGGGAGCTGTTTTCTGACCAAGACCGGCGAACCGACCCTGAAAGTGCACACTCTCCAGATCCTGGGAAAAGCGCTCCGACCGCTCCCCGAGAAATGGCATGGGCTTCAGGACGTCGAGACGCGCTACCGGCAGCGGTATCTTGATCTGATCACGAACGAACAATCACGAGCGGTCTTCGAAAAACGGATCGTGATTGTGCGGGAGATCCGGCGATTCTTTGAGGCGAAAGGCTTTCTCGAAGTCGAAACGCCAATGCTCCAGGCGGTCGCGGGCGGCGCGGCGGCAGAACCGTTCCGGACCCACCACAAGGCGCTCGGGCTCGAGCTTTTCCTTCGGATTGCGCCCGAGCTTTATCTCAAGCGATTGCTGGTCGGCGGCTTCAACAAGGTCTTTGAGCTGAATCGAAATTTCCGAAACGAAGGGATCTCGCGGAAGCACAATCCGGAATTCACCATGCTGGAAGCGTATTGGGCCTACGCCGATTTCGAAAAGATCGCGGACCTGGTGGAAGAAATGATCTGTCATTTGGCGAGCGTTTTGGAGGGCGGAGCTCCAGCGACGCCGGACGCCGAACCTCGCGGGAGCTCGACCCTCCAGATCGAACACAAAGACGCGGAAGGAAATGTCACGCGCACTCTCAACCTCACCCGTCCCTGGCGACGCGCTCGTTACCGCGACCTGATCCGCGAAATCGATCCGGAGTGGTTTAACTACACCACCGAAAAACGACGCGAACGTTGCGGCGAGCTCGGGGTAGAGATCAATCCACGCATGGAAGATTATGAAGTGACGCAGCAGGTTTTCGAAAAGCTGGTTGAGGAGAAAACGTTCGACCCGCTTTTCGTGACGCATTGCCCGAAGGAACTGGTGCCGCTGGCGAAGCAAAATGTCGAAGACCCGACCTTGGTGGACGTTTACGAACTGATCATCAACGGCCAGGAAATTTCGCCCGGCTATTCCGAGCTGAACGATCCGATTGTGCAGCGGCAACGGCTGATCGAGCAGGCGGGCGAAGAAACCCAGAAGCTCGACGAAGAATTTCTTCTCGCCCTCGAACACGGCATGCCTCCGGCAGGCGGGTTCGGCGTCGGGATCGACCGGCTGGTGATGCTTTTGACCGGCGCGGAATCGATTCGGGATGTGATTTTGTTCCCGCTGCTAAAGCCGCGGAGGTGAGGAAGCTTCTGTAGCCGTCGCCCTGTGGGCGACGCAGCGTGCGGTTATCCACGTCTATCTCACGCTTCGCACAGCGAAGCGGCTACAGAAGACCTAGATCGCCCGCTCGGCCACCCACTGGACGGCGAAACGCGCGACTTGCCGCGCGTTTTGCAGATTCAGCTTTTCCTTAATGTGCGTCCGGTGCGTCTCCACGGTCTTCGGACTGAGGTTGAGCGCCTTGGCGATCGCCTTGACCTCTTTCCCGGCGCCAATCAGTTCCAGCACTTCCAATTCGCGGTCGCTTAACCTGTCCGTAATTTCCTCATCCGGCGCGACCCGATTGACGACTACCTTGGAAATCACCTGGCTCGCCATCTTCGGGCTGAGGTAAGTGTGGCCATCCATCACTTCGCGCACGGCCTCGAGGACACTGCCGAGCGCTTCCTGTTTCGTGACGTAACCGCGCGCGCCAGCCCGGAGCGAGCGCACCGCATACAGCGACTCATCGTGCATGGAAAGAATCAGCACCGGCATCTGCGGGAACTCGGCCACAATCATTTTCGTCAGCTCAATCCCATTGGTGCCTTTCAAGCCGAGATCGGCGATGACCAGGTGCGGTTTTACTTTGCGAAGGACGTCCATTGCTTCCCCGGCGCTGTTGGCTTCGCCACAAACCGCGAAACCGTCGTCCGAATTCAAAAGCTGAATCAGGCCATGGCGGAAAAGCGGATGATCGTCAACTACCACGATCCGAATCGATTCCGGCAGGGCGCACTTCGGGTTAGCGACCAGCCCGCTGCCGAGCGCGCCGGTCGATTTCACATCGGGCTCGATGGCCAGGCGCCGCGCTTCTTTGGCGCTGGGGCCCGAGGTCGGCTTCTTCGCCGACGATGGGGCCTTGGCAGGCTTCAATTTTGGACCGGTAGCCATGGCGTAATCATAACAACATCGCGCCCGCTCCGGCGAGTGTTCGCATAATTCTGTTGCGACTGAAAACGTCGCCCGCAGGGCGGCGGCTACAGAAAATCCCTCTGCTGCTGACAACGGCTACAACGTCACAGGCAATCACCGCTTGATCGGGATCTTGCAGGTTATGTCCATGCCGCCGGTCTTGCGGCGCTCAATGGATAGCTCGCCCTCCAAGGCGTTTGCACGGTAGCGCATCATATGGACACCCAAACCTTTTCGCCGTTTTCCGAGATCGAACCCTTTGCCGTCATCTTGCACGCTTACGCAAATGTGAGTCGCGCTCCGATCCAGCGCGATCAAGATGTTATGGGCCCCGGAATGTTTGAGCGCGTTCGTCACTGCCTCCTGCGCGATCCGGTATAAATGCAGTGCAACCGCGTCATCCGTAACGCGAACACCCCGGGCAGCTTTGAAGTGACAGTTTACGCCGCGATTTTGATTCGCGGACGCTGCCAGGTCGCGTAGCGCATCTTTCAATCCGGCCGCCCTTAGCTCGACTGCTTGCAATCCGCGCGCCAGTTCCCGGGCGATGCCGACATTCCGGTTGACGGTCTCGGCGGATTCTTCCAGCGTTTGGGCCGCAGCCTCGTCCTTCCGCGCGAGCTTCTTCGCGGTCGATTTCAAATACAGCGCCGTGGCCGTCAGCTCCTGGCAAACCATGTCGTGCAGGTCCTCGCCAATCCGCCGCTTCTCGCGCTCGCTGATCTCGAGCAACTCACGCTCGAGCTGCCGGCGCTGCGCCATCGTTCGTTCCAGCTCATTGTTCGTCGCCACGACTTCGCGCGTTCGCTCGATGACGCGCTGTTCCATTTCTTCCTTGGCATGGAGCAACGCGTCTTCAATCTCACGCTGTTCGGTCGCATCGCGGCAGATTTTCGCGAAGCCGCGCAGTCCCCCGTCCCGTCGATCGATTCGACGCATGACTCCATCCGCCCAGAGACGCGACCCGTCCTTCCGCCGGTGCCAGCGGCGGTCCGGCGCCCGGCCTTCGCGGACAGCAGTTTCGATCTCTTTTTCTACTTCGCCTTTCTTCTGGTCGGCGTCGGTGAAAATGATCGCGCCTGTCTGCCCGACTGCTTCCTCCGCGGTCCAGCCGAACACTTTTTCCGCGCCCGTGCTCCAGAAGGTGATTACGTTTTCCGGATCGAGGAGGAACATCGCGTAATCCGGCGTCCCCTCGACGAGCAACTGAAAGCGTCCCTCCATTTCACGTGTGCTTGCTTCTGCCAGCTTGAGATCGTGGATGTCGGTGGCCGTTCCGAACCAGCCCGTGATGCGATTTTCCTTATCGCGCAGGGGCACGTTGCGCCCGATGAACCAGCGATAGTCACCGTCCGCATTTCGCAGCCGGTATTCGCTGTCGAAAACTTCGCCGGCCTTGAGCGCCTTCTGCCAGCGATCCCTGGAGGCCGGCGCGTCATCAGGATGAACGACCGCCTGCCATCCTGGCCCGGCGGATTTCTCGAAGGTAAGGCCCGTGTAGTCGTACCAGCGGCGATTAAAGTAATTCGCGGTCCCGTCCACGGTATTCGTCCAGACGATCTGCGGAATGGCATCTGCCAGACGCGCCATGCGTTCTTCGCTTTCTCGCACGGCGTCCTCCGCGCGATGCCGGCGCGTAATGTCGATAAAGGTCACGACGACACCGGCGATGCGATCCTGCAGCGCGCGGTACGGAGCGATTCGCACCAGATACCAGCGGGCCTCTTCCTCCCCTCCATCCGGCCGGTCTCGAGCTACTTCGCGCTCAATGGTCGTCAAGCGATCGAGCACGTCTTCCACGTCCGACATCAGAGCGTCGTAGTCGATATGGTGAGTAATGTCCGCCAACGGCCGGCCAATATCGGTAGGGAGCAGATTGAAAATCTTTTGCGCGCTGGGGGTGAAGCGATGGACCCGCAGTTGGCGGTTCAAAAAGATGGTGCCGATGTCGGTTGACCCCATCAGGTTGTTGAGGTCGGCGTTCGCCCGGCTCAATTCTTCCACGCTATTCTTCAGCTCGGCGTTGACCGTCGTCAGCTCTTCGTTGCCGGACTGCAATTCCTCCTTGCTCGTTTGCAACTCTTCCGTGGCCGAGCGCATCTCTTCGTTGATCGCCTGGAGCTCTTCGTTCGATGCTTTCAGCTCTTCGTTGGTCGCTTCGTATTGCTCGACCGCGGTGGCGAGCTGCGCCTTCAGGAACGCGATTTCCTCGTCCAAACCGCGCGCTACGTCTGCCTGGAGGAGCTGATTCTCCGCCGCGGCGCCGGGCTCGTCCTGCCGCTGGAACAGGACGAGGAAGAAGTGTTCGCCCTGGTTCGTCTCGACGCGGCGGACATGGAGAGCGACGACTTCGTCATGCGAGTCGAAGTGGACCGTCTGCGGCGAGCTCCGCACGTTTTGATCCCGGTTTTGCCCCGCGCTGAAAAGGGCGGTGCGCAATTCCACCTGGAGCTCCGGCCGGACGAGCTTGAAGATATTTGCCGAAGGTTCGCCCGCAGTAAAACGCAGATAGGCCCCGGCGTTCACCGAAAGATGAACGACCTCGTGCTCGGCGTTCACCACCACCGAGGGTGGCGCGTACTGCTCGAGCAACCGTAAATGCAGTTCGCCAAAAAGGGCGCCGCGCCGCTCCAGGCTTAAGGTGTCGCTGGCCTCCGATCTCCTTCCGGCATCCTGGACCGTCGCCTGGGTGAGCGGTGGCAGCGCGGCTTTCGGCAAGGCGCGCGCCGGCGGCTCCTGCAGCGGCACCGACACCGGCACCACCGGGATCTTCCAAACCGGGCGCGGCACCGAGCGGCGGGCATAGATTCGGTGGTTCGTATCCACCGGCGAAAAAAGCGCGTGCCCTGCGCTGGTTTCCGAGCCGCCCAGGAAAAGCAGGCCGGCCGAGCGCAGTGAAAAATGGAACACCTCGAAGGCCTGTTCCTGCGCTTTGCTGCCGAGATAGATAAGCAGGTTGCGGCAGGAAATCAGATCGATCCGGGAAAAAGGCGCGTCCCTCAGGAAATTGTGGGCGGCGAAAAGAACTTTCTCGCGGAGATGCTTTCGCACCCGATAGCGTCCCTGGTCCTTGCTGAAGAAGTGCCTCAACCGGTCCTGCGAAATATCGGCTTCGATGGTATGCGGATACAACCCTTCGCGCGCTTCCAGCAACGACTGTTCGTCGATGTCGGTCGCGAAGACCTGCACGATCGGGGGCGACTCGAACCGTTCCGCATATTCCGTCAGCAGCATCGCGACCGAGTAAGCCTCTTCGCCCGTCGCGCAACCGGCCACCCAGGCGCGGACCTGATCGTCTTTTGTTTTGCCACTAAAAAGCTGGGGGATGTTTGCCTCCAGCGCGGCGAACGCGTCCTGGTCGCGGAAAAAATGAGTGACGCCGATGAGCAAGTCCTGGAGAAGGGCCAGAGGCTCGTCCGAATGGCGGCGCAGAAAGCCGAGGTAATCGGGAATGCTTTCGACCAGGTTCACCTGCATCCGCCGCGCGATCCGGCGCAGGATCGTGGCCCGTTTGTAATGGGTGAAGTCGTGGCCGGTTTGCGCTCGCAAATGTGCGAGCACTTCCATGATCGCGTTCTCATCGGTCCGCGACCGGGTTTCGTCCGAGACCGTTTCGCCGCCGGGCGCATCCTTCAACTTCGCGTCGCGCTCCGGAGCGTCTGGAATTTCCGGCGGCAACTTCATCGCGTGTTCGTTGCGGACGAAGTGAACCAGCTTCGGAGGGATCTCGGCCACCGGCAGCACCCAGTCCACCATTCCTGTGCTGATCGCCGTCAGCGGCATGGCGTTGTGTTCCGCCTCGTCCGGGTCCTGCGCGATCGTCACGCCACCCTGCGCGCGAATGTGCTTGAGCCCGATCACGCCGTCTGAATCGGACCCGGAAAGAATGACGCCGACCGCGCGCTGCCCGAACGAGTGCGCCAGGCTGCGAAAGAAAAGGTCGATCGTCACCGGACGCCCGTTCGGCGGCGGCCGCTCGAGCAGCTCGAGCATGCCGTCGTCAAAGGCGAGTTGGTTGTTGGGCGGAATCACGTAGGCGTGATTCGGTTTAACCTTCACCCGGTGAGTCACCTGTAAGACAGGCATCGCGGTGTGCTGCTGAAGGATGCTCGCCAGGCTGCTTTCGTGTTCCGGCGAAAGATGCATCACGACCACGAACGCCAGCCCGCTGTCTACCTGCATGTCGGCAAAAAATTGCTGCAACACACTCACGCCACCCGCGGAAGCTCCCAGACCGACGACCGCTACCGGCTCGTTCGGATCACGGCGTTTGCGGGCCCCGTCATGCAAGTTCGCACCCGGCATATCGGCCGCCGCCGCATCCAGTTGCGCCGCCGGCGGGGCGCCGTTATGCCTCGCCCTTGTTTCGGTTCCCAGTGGCGCGTTCTTGTCGGACATGACGTTCAGCCCCGCTTTCGAGGGGGGCCGCAACCCGACTCTACTGCGGTCAGGTTTCCTTTACGAATCTAAACGCATCCGCTTTGCCTGCTGGATTCCTCCTGCTCATGATCGTGGTCATGATCCCACCTCTACGAATAGTTACGTCGCCAAACGCTCGAGCGCCGCGGCTGACTGGCTTCCCATACGCGCAAAGCGGCGTTGAGTAACGCGACAGTTCGCGTGAATTGGGCTCGCGACGGGGCGGGCTGTCCGGCGGTCTCTGCCGTTCCGTGCACACGGCGCTTGGCGCGTCGCGGCCGCGTTTCATTCCGCACTTCTCCTGAATGCTCGATTCCGCTCTTCATGCCGTCCCTTATTTCCCTCTGGCGATAATTGAAACGGCCTTGGCTCCCGCCACGGATGTAACCCTTTTCCAAAACGGGGATGATTCACTCACACGCCGGGGTAAGATCGAACAGCGGCCACGCCCACACACGCGCCCACCTTCAACCGGAACGGTTGCCGTGAAAGCCCGGGCAATCCGGCCAGCGCTCGGCGAGGGAGGCGCGCACCTCGGCGGCAACCCGCCAATGCTCGCCATACTGAAGCGCGTCGACAATCAAAACGCCCACGACCTGGCGCATCTCGTCCGAGGCTTCGGTCGGGTGAAGCGGAAACTCTCCCATCGAGAATGCGAACGCGTCTTCGATTGGGATCGTGATCCGAAACTCCAACTCTTCTTCGTCGCTTTGCACCGGTTCTAACTCGCCTCTCTGAAGGAGATACGCGGCGCGACCTGGAAAAGGATTGCCTCGGAGATCACGGCGACTCTACCGCGGCGCTGTTATGCCCCTTCGGTCCGTGCGGGAATTTTCCGATTGGTTTCATTATTGATCGCGGGAGTTACGCCATTCATTGCCCGCCTCAGCCAGGTTCTGTTCGATACGCTCGATCGTTGTTGAGAGCTCGCTCACTTTTTTCTGAATTGTAATCGCGCGCTCGTGAATATTCATGGTGGCATCCTCCCCTTCGGAGGCCGGACGTTGATCAGACAATGAGGAATTCTCTTCGAACATCGCCCAAACAACCCTCTCAGGAGTGATGCCGCAATCGGGAGCCACCACCATTGATTGATCGGGACAATCCCGATTGAGCCCCGGCGGCGCGGGTTGTGTGGCGCTCGCGAGCAGGTCGCATTGCGGGCGACAGCAGCCGCCAGGATCGTCCACGGCCTCGTTGTTAGCAGGCGGATTGCCCCAGAATGTTCAATAGCGTGCGTAGCTCGTGGAGGTCGAATGGCTTGGTCAGGTAATGATCAAAACCGGCGTTCTTCCCTATCTCGTAATCCTTTTCGGAACCTCGCGCAGTCAACGCGATGGCCTGAATCTGTGGTTGCAGGGTCTTGGCTTTCGCGACGAGATCCAGCCCGTCACCGTCGGCAAGCCCGAGATCGCTCAGAAGAACGTCGACCGGGGTGTGCCCCAGAAGCTGCAACGCCTCCGTAACTCCGTCGGCCGTGATCATTTCATGACCGGAGCGCTCGAGGAGCGCGGAAAGCACGCGGCGCGTATCAGTATGATCTTCGACGAGGAGAATAGTCACGGCTCCCGTCTCAATCGTTTCCGGCGCCGGATTTGATTGCGTGAATGTTTAGTGCCCGCACCTTTCGCCGCTAGCCCCGAACACGGATCAGGCGGCGTGCCCGCAGTGGATTGCTCCGAGAATAATCGGGCAGTGTGAGAAAATTATGCGCCCCGCAGGCGCGCACTCTACTTGCCAGTTCCGTTCTATACCGAAGGGTTCAGAGGGGCATGGGAAAATCAGGAGAGGGAAAGAGCAAAATTGGCGAACCGAACCAATCCTTGCTCGCCAGTTGCGAGACTCTTCGCGCCGACGTCGCCCGAGCGATCCAAGCCTCGCGGGAGCGTCGTTATTGCTTCAAAACGAAGACGGTAAGCCGGTTGCCGGGAGGTCCAGCAAAGGACGCGGACGCCGCGAAAAATACACGACCCGCCCGTAGCGCCGACCAGGTCTCAGGCCGCCCGGCTTGAGTGGCGTTTATCGGCGGCCAGGATTTCTTTTCGTTTCCGGCCCGGCCGGGAATTCATCCGCGCGAGGACCATTTGCAGATTCAGGAGGTCGACCGGTTTTGGGTAATACATGTCAAAACCGGCATCGCGACACTGGCATTGGTCGCCCGCGGTGAAGTACGCGCTCATCGCGATCGCCATTACCTTCGAGTCTTTTTCCCGGACTTGAGCAATGAAGGCAAAGCCATCCTTATCGGGCAGTCCGATATCGCTCAGAATCACATCCACTTCATTCGTGTCCAGAAAGGCGAGACCGCGCGCCGATGAATCGCTCGTGGAAACCTCGTGTCCCCAGTTCCGCAACAGACCGGCGAAGGCTTGCCGGGTATCAGCGTGATCTTCGACGAGGAGAATGGAGCACATGGCGTGAGGCCGATGGAGGCCGTCATCGAATGGTTCGGGCTTCGATCCCAGCTTGGTCGGGTATTCGCTGATAATAACATAGGGATTTTACCGATGCAAAAGCCCAGCCCCAACGTGGGCAACGCCTTGCAGCGGGGCAGGGTTTTGGAAAAATTCTCTGCGCCGCTCAGCCAGAGCGACTTCATCGGCATTAATCCGACGCCGCAGGCAGCCTCGCGACCGATTGCCAAAAAAGCGGGGCGCTGGGATAGTGCATTATGGATTCGGAACCGGCCGGGCAAACAGGAGATGAAGCCCGGGCGGCCTTGCTCGCCCGCCTTTCCAACATTCTCGAAAACTCCCCTCGCCCGAGACGGCCTCGCTCCTTGCAACCAACCCCGGAGGCAGCCAAAAGCCGCCTGGCCAGGCTGCGGCGCAAGCAGCGGATGCTTTTGCAAAAATCGCCGCAACGAATTTCAAATTCGCCCGCGCCCGATCCGTTGGCGCCTTAGGAAAAATCTGTCCCGCCTAGCCCGTCACCTTCGAAACAAGGTTCTTGAGCGTCGCTGCCACTCCCGTTTTCTTTTCGGGTTTTTTCGGCACCTTCTTCGCCCGGAGGTTAATCACGGATCTGGCGAGCTTGGTCAGCTTCTTGTCAGTCGCGCTTTCCTCCTGGAGCGAAGTGTCCAGGAGGCGCGCCCCTTTCGTGTCGCGGAGAAGCTGGGCGTAGGTGTGGGCGCATCCGTAGCCAGCGATCTCGTAATGCTCCACCCGTTGGGCGGCAGCGATCAGGCCGGCATCGCGGACCTCATCCTCCGCGTCCTCCCTGGCCATCTTATCGCCTTCGGCAATCAGACCCTCCATCCCCTCGCATTTTGGGCCGCGGGTCGATTCGCCGTGGCTCTTGAGAATTTGTTCCAGCCGCTTTGCCTGGCGCTTGGTTTGTTGGAGATGCTGGTTGAACGCGGAGCTCAACTGCCGGTTCTTCGCCGCCTTCGCCATTTTGGGCAACGCTTTGATGAGCTGATTTTCCGCACTGTAGAGGTCTTTCAGCTCGTGCACGTAAAGGTCTTTCAAGGTTTCCAGTTCCATGCAGATCATTCGCGGCTCCTCCTGAGGCCGGTTTCAAATTGAAAGTTCGGCGAGCGGATCCCGCCGGCGGCCCAGGATTCTCCGAAATTGACCGAGTCGCGGATCAGGCTGCACTCCGATTGGGGACGGAGCGCCGAACTGACAGAGTGAGGCGTGAACGGAAGGAATCTCGCAACGGACCATGCCCTCCAGGAGAAAACTGATGGCCGATAGCGAATCCCCCGCCGACCGAAAGCTAAAACTGCTCCAGCGTCTTGATCGATTCAGGCCGTGGCACAGCACGACTGATCGCCGGCTTTGCCTCGTCTGCGGGCGATTGATCAGCGGCTGGCAGATCAACGTCAGGCGAAGCATGTATGGCCTCGGACTTCTGCGGTTGCGATGCCCGACTGAGAATTGTCGCTCCGGTCCGATCGACTGGGTGGAACCCGATGCGCCTTGAGCCAGCCCCAAAGCCTTCCTGCCCCTGAAGGCAAAAAGTTTTCTAGCCCCAGAAAGTTACTTCGGAACTGCGGTGATCGGAAGTTTTCGGACGGGAAGAGGCGTTCCCGCGGTAAAACCAATCGTTCGGCAACGCCGGGCAGCCTTGCGTTGGACAACTCAGGGAATATCCCCCGCGTGAATCACGGGTGATCTCGATCTGGCGGCCGGTAATAACTCGCCCGCACAAAACGCAGACCCGCTGATCGTCGAGCGAATGCCACTTCCGCCGCGGATCGGCCGCCTGCAGAATCGCCAGTTTTTCCTCGGATAATAAATGCGCGCCCATCGAATCAAGTGACTTGATTAAATACGAAAAGGGCGGGGTTTTCCATGAGTCGACTGGATGATGTGTCGATAGGTTAAACCCCTAAAAGAAACCAAAGTTTCTCAAGCGGGCCCACGCCTTGTCATCGGGATTTCTCCTACCGCTCGATGCTCCGGTCGGCTTATAGCCTCTTGCTGAGGCTAATCCGAATTAACGGCATGGCCTTATTTCCCGAACTGCAGATTTCGCATGCCGGCGGTCCCGAGATTTCAATCCTGGGCGACGAAACGTTGATGGAAAAAATCACGCAACGCCAGCAGCCGGCCCTGAGCGAGCTCTACGCGCGCTACGCCCGTTCGCTTCGCGCCCTGATCGGCAGCGTGGTCCATGAAGAATCGGAAGCGGATGATGTTCTCCAGGAATCGTTCCTCCAAATCTGGCGGGAGGCCCATCATTATTCGCCGAAAGCGGGGAAGCCGCTCGGCTGGGTGATCACCATCGCGCGACGCCGGGCTATCGACCGGGTTCGGCGGCGCGACAGCTATCGCCGGGCGAAGCAACGTTTCGAAGAGGAAATCAAGCCGCAGGCGCATATCACCAGCGCAACCGGGACCGCCCACGAAGTAACCCAGACCGATCTGCGGCGGTTTCTCGGGCGGCAAATGAAGACTCTGCCGAAGGTCCAGCGGGAGGCAGTGGAGCTTGCCTATTTCGGCGGCTTAAGCCAGCGCGAGATCGCGGCTACTACGGATACGCCGCTGGGCACGGTGAAAACGCGGCTTCAGTTGGGCCTGCGAAAATTGACCCAGGGCGTCCGGCCGCTTCGAAACAAAATATAGCGTTGGAGACGGCCTGCCCTCCGGCCGTTGGGGAATGACGCCGCTGCTCCCACGGCCCGATGGCGGGCCGTCTCCAACGCCTACACCAAATCGCAGGCGTCGCCGGGCATCCAGTGCGCGTCTTTCCCTTCCCACTTCACATTGCAGCCAATCGGGTTCGTTAACGGGACGCTGATCGGTTTCCCGGCGAGATGCTCTTCCAACGCGCGATCGAGATCGTGCGTCTTGGCCTTGTCGGCCTGGCGCGGATTGTCGACGGCGCGGCCCGTGTAAATCAGCCGGCGGTTCCGATCGAAAACATAAAAGTGCGGCGTCCGTAACGCGCCGTAAGAGAGCGCGATCTCCTGCGTTTTATCGTAGAGATAGATCCACGGGAATTTCTCCTCGCGCATCCGCTCGACCATATGGGGAAAATCATCCTCCGCGTAGGTGTTGGCGCTGTTGGAATTGATGGCCACAAAGCGCACCCCGCGCGGCGAGAATTTTTCCGCCGTGCGGCGGGTCGCCTCATCGGAGCCGATGACGTAGGGGCAATGGTTGCAGGTGAAGAAAATCACCAGGACCTGGTCGCCGGAAAAATCGTCGAGCGCGTAGCTCTTTCCGTCGGTGGCCGGTAATTGGAAGTTCGGCGCGGACTGGCCGATCTGCAGGGTAAAGCTCATCTGATTTCTTAGCGCCGCGAAGAGCGAATGCAAACGGTGGCGGCCATGCTACCTTAGCGGACATGGATACGCCAAAAATTACCGCCTATTTGAAAACCAGCTGCGGCTGGAGCAACGGAGTGCGCGCCGTGCTCGCCAAATACAATCTTCCTTACACCGAAAAGGACATCATCCAGAACCCGGCTTTCCGCTGGGAAATGGAAACGAAAACGGGCCAACCCCTCTCCCCGTGTGTCGAAATTAACGACAAAATGCTCGCGGATGTGAGCGGCGATGAAGTGGAGAAATACCTGGTCGAGAACAATTTGGTCGCAGCGAGCACTGCCGACGCCGGAGCGCCGACCAACGCGCCCTGCGCCCATGAACAGCACGACAGTGCCGTTCAGATGCGGGTTTAGCGTCGTCAAACCGCTTAAGGGTTGGATCGTTGAAGGGTTAAAGCGTTGAACAGTTGAAGCGTCGCGGCTCTCTAACGCTGCAACTGTTCAACGCTTTAGCCCTTTAACGACCCAACAATGAAGCTCCTCGCTCGCACCCGGGCCCGGACAAGAAGCCGGACCAGGATCCGCCTTCCGTGGAAGTTGGCGCTCCTGGGGTTGCCCGTCGTCGCCATTTTCAGCGTTCTCTTTTTCTACGCCGTCTGGGCCCAAACCTACGACCTGAAACGGGTCGGCGACATGCCGGAGCGCAACACCGTCTTCGACGTGGACGGGAAAATCTACAGCCGGCTCGCCGGAGCGAACCGGGTCAAGGTCGACCTCAACGAGGTCTCGCCATTTTTTATTGATGCGCTTCTCGCCCGGGAAGACACGCGATTTTTCGAGCATGGCGGGATCGATTGGCGCGGAATTGCGCGGGCGCTTTATCGCGACATTATGAGCGGCTCGGCCAAGGAAGGCGCCAGCAGCATCACCCAGCAGCTGGCCCGCAACAGTTTGCCACTCGGCGGCCGGACCCTCAGCCGCAAAATACTGGAAGCGATGGTGGCGCTGCGGATCGAGCGCGATTTTACCAAGCAGCAGATCATCGAGCTTTACATCAACCGGATCTATTTCGGCTCCGGCTGTTACGGAGTGCAGACCGCCTCGCTCGCCTATTTCGGCAAAGATGCCGCCAAGCTGAACCTGTCGGAGTCAGCCATCCTGGCCGGTTTGATTCGCAGCCCAAATCGGTTTTCACCGTTGAAGAATCCGGAAGGGGCCGCCTTGCAACGCGACGCCGTGCTCGATCGCATGGTGGATTTGAAAAAGATCAGCGCTGGGCAAGCCCAGGAAGCGAAGCTCACCAAGGTCGCCTCCCATCCCAGGAAGATGCCGCTAATCCAGGAGAACTACGCCATGGACGCGGTCCAACGTGACCTCAATCTGTTGCTCACGCCGGACCAGATCGATAACGGCGGCCTTTTCATCTACACCACGCTAGATCCCACGGTGCAAAACACGGCCACGCAGGCACTCGAAACCCAGCTCGCGAAGATCGAGCGCCAATCGAATTTCCATCATCCTGTCAAAGCCAACTACCGTCCCCCAGAGGAGGGTGAGGATTCTTCCATGCCTTATCTCCAGGGAGCGCTGGTGGCGATCGACAACGCGAGCGGCGGAATCCGCGCCCTGGTGGGCGGCCGCGATTACGCCCAGAGCAAGTTCAATCGCGCCCTCGCGCCGGCGAACCGACAGGTCGGTTCCTCTTTCAAACCGTTCGTCTATACCGTCGCGTTCAGCCATGGCCTTCTCCCGGGCGCGGCCGTAAGCGATGGCCCCATTCAGCCGGGCGAAATCCAGGGCGCGGGAAACTGGGCGCCGGGGAATTCGGACGGCACCTACGGCGGCATTCAACCGGTTTCCTACGGCCTGATTCATTCCCGAAACACGATGAGCGTGCGCGTCGGCGAAATCGCGGGACTCGATGGCGTGCAGAAAATCGCGACCACTCTCGGTCTCGGCGAAAACATTCCCCGCGGCCCGGCAATTTTTATTGGCTCGTTCGAGACCGATCTGAAGGACCTCACCGCCGCCTACACGGCTTTTCCGAATGGCGGGGTCCGTAAGCAGGCTTACATCATCGAACGGATCGACGACGCGGAGCACAATCCGATCTACCGCGCCGCGCACGTGACCGTGCCCGCGCTCGATCCCAGCGCCGCCTGGATGACCTCGCAACTGATGGAACAGGTCCTGATCAGTGGAACGGCCGCGAGCGCAAAGTCGCTGGGCTTCAAACTTCCGGCCGCGGGCAAGACGGGCACGACGAACGATTACAAGGACGCGTGGTTCGTCGGATACACCACCGCGTTGACCTGCGGCGTCTGGGTTGGGTTCGATCAACCGCAGACGATCATTCCGCACGGTTATGGCGCGGCCCTCGCCCTGCCTGTTTGGACGCAGGTAATGACAAAGGCGGCGTTGCGCTATCCGGCGCAACCCCTGGAACCGACAATGCCGCTGGCCCATGCGGCCGTTTGCTCCATTTCGAACCATCTCGCGACCACCGGATGCAACTCAGCCGGGACGGCCTACGAAATTGACCTGCCTAACGACAAGGTCCCAAACGTCGCCTGTGAAATTCATGGCGGTGTCCAAACCCAGTTCGCCCAAAAAATGCAGGACGTGGGACAAAAAGCCGTCACCCTGCCCGGCCGGATCTTTCAGTCGTTCCGCAAATTTTTCGGAGGCAAATGACACCGGTCACTCTTTTGCGAATCGCGGCTGGGTTTTGCTTTCTGGCGGTCGGCTTGGGCGCGTTCGGCGCTCACGCCCTGAAAGCGACGCTCCAGGGCAACGACATGCTCGACGTCTGGAACAAAGCCGTGCTCTATCACTTTCTCCACGCGATTGCCTTGGTGGCCATCGCTTTGCACGGGGCCGGAAATCGCGCCGCCTATTTTTTGCTCGCCGCCGGGATCGTCCTTTTCAGCGGAAGCCTTTATACGATGGCGTTGACGAATACTCGATGGCTGGGCGCGATCACCCCGCTGGGCGGTCTTTGCTTTCTGGCCGGCTGGGCCTGGCTGGTGATTGCGCCGAAGCTGTAGGTCATTCCGAGCGAAGCGAAGCGTGGTCGTCGCTCCCCACGGCCCGATGGAGACGGCCTGCCCTCAGGCCGTTTGAGTGTTGCGTCGTCGCTCCCCACGGCCCGATGGAGACGGCCTGCCCTCAGGCCGTTTGAGTGTTGCGTTGTCGCTCCCCACGGCCCGACGGCGGGCCGTCTCCAATGCAGCGCAACGGAACTTGTCGCCATCGACTTCGGGCTGCTAATCTAGGGCCAGGCAATGTTGCATTTCCTCGAGACCCAAAAGGCGACCGTCACGGTCCTGATCTTCTTCGGGACGTTTTTCGGCGCCCTAACGATCGGCCGGTTGCTGAAACGCCGAGCCGCGGTGCGTCTCGGGGTTCTTTTCCAGCTCTTTTGTCTCACCCTGGCCTTTTACGCGGCCATGTGGTTCTACGGCGTCAAGGCCGACTGGCGAAACCATGTCGGCGCGCTCGTTTTCATTCTCAGCGTCGCGTTCGCCCTTGCGCTCCTTGATCGCTATTTCTGGGATGCCTATTGGGAAAAAAAGCGGCGCGCGACGATTCCGCATTTTCTCCGCCAGGTCGTCGCCCTGTTGATTTACCTGGTCGCGCTTCTGTTGGTCCTGAGCATCGGCTATCACGCCGAAGGACAGCTCAAAGCTCTTCTGGCCGGATCCGGCATTTTCGCCATCGTCCTTGGATTCGCCCTCCAGGATTTGTTCGGCGGCATCGTTTCCGGCATCGCGCTTCAGATCAGCAAGCCCTACAAGGTCGGCGACTGGCTCCATATCGCCGACAAATATGCCGAGGTCATGGAGATCAACTGGCGTTCGACCAGGCTCCGAACCAACGACGGCATTTACCTCGACATCCCCAATTACCAGGTCGCGCGCAATCCGATCGTCAACCTTCATTACCCAACGGAGGTCCACGCCATGCGACTCCGGGTCGGGGCCGATTACAATGTTCCACCAAACCGGGTGAAGGACGCGCTGCACCGGGCCGCCACCACTGCCGAAGGCGTGCTCCCCGATCCGCCCGTCAAGATTTACGTGATGGATTTCGCCGACTCGGCCGTCATCTACGAAGTCAAGTTCTCGATGGGCAATCACCGATTCTATAACGACGTTTGCGACGCGATTCGGACCAACATCTGGTACGAATTCCGCCGCCAGCAGATCACGATTCCGTTCCCGATCCGGACTTTGCAAATCCAGCGCGGCAGCGCCCGCGCGGGCGATCCGAAAGCTGAAGCCCGCGCAATTATTCGCAACGAAGCGCTCTTCGACTGCATGAACGACCTGCAGCTGGAGAACGTTCTCCAGAATTCGCCGATTCATCGTTACGGCCGGGGCGAGCGCCTGATTCGTGAAGGGGACGAGGGCGATTCGATGTTCGTCATGCTGCGCGGTACGGCGGGGGTCAATATTGCCCGTAACGGCACCAGCGTCCGCGTTGGAACCATGCGCCAGGGCGATTGCTTCGGGGAATTTTCCCTTCTCACCGGCGACCCGCGCACCGCCACGGTCCAGGCTGAGAACGACTGTGAAGTTCTCGAAATCAGCAAGCCGATCATGGCGGAAGTGCTGCGCGAGTCCCCCCAATGCCTGTCCGCCCTGAGCGAGCTGTTGGCCAGGCGCAAACTCGAAGGCGAAGGCCTCGTGAAAGAGGCCATCGCGCCGCTGGAGCACGAACAGAAGGAGTCGGAGTATCGCTCCTCGCTCCTGCGGCGCCTGAAAACCGTTTTCGAATTGTAGTGGAGACGGCCTGCCCTCAGGCCGTGGAGGGTGACGTTGCTGCTCCCCACGGCCTGATGGCAGGCCGTCTCCACTGCAACGAGCATTTACCCGTTGCCAGCAGGACAAACCTAACTACAGTGCCCCGCTTTCAACGGAGCCGTCATGATTTTTCTTGCCCTCAACATTCTCAATTCCGGTGTTACGCTTTCCATGGTCTGCGCCGCCCTGGGGTTGCTCTTCGCCTTTTTCCTCATTAAGGCGGTCATTCGGCTCTCGCCCGGGAACGACCGGATGCGCCAGATCGCCGGCGCGGTCGAGGAAGGCGCCAAGGCTTACTTGAAACGCCAGGTCGTGACCATCAGCGCCATTGCCGCGGTCATTTTCATCCTTCTCTTCATCTTTCGCGACAAATTTACCGCCCTCGGTTTCGTGATCGGCGCGTTCTGTTCGCTGGCCGCTGGTTATATCGGGATGCGCATCGCCGTCCTGGCCAATACCCGGACCGCCCAGGCCGCCAGCCAATCCCGCTCCGCCGCGATGCGGGTCGCGTTCAATGGCGGCGCGGTCACCGGTCTTCTCGTCGTCGGTCTGGCGCTGCTCTCGGTCGGTATTTTTTACACGCTGGTAAATAACTGGGCCGGTCACGACATGGCCGTGAAAAGCCTGGTCGGTCTCGCTCTGGGATCGAGTTTGATCAGCGTTTTCGCGCGGCTTGGCGGCGGCATCTACACCAAGGCCGCGGACGTCGGCGCTGACCTCGTCGGCAAGATCGAGAGCAATCTCGAGGAAGACGATCCGCGCAATCCGGCCACCATCGCGGACAACGTTGGCGACAACGTGGGCGACTGCGCCGGCATGGCCGCGGACGTTTTCGAGACTTACGCGGTCAGCCTGATCGGCGCGATCCTGGTCGGCGCGCTCACCCTCGGCACCTATCCGGCCGCGATTATTTTCCCATTCGTCCTCGGCGGAATTTCTGTCCTGGGAGCGATCATCGGCATCCTCTTCGTGAACTTCAGCGGCGGAAAACCCGGCTCGGTTCTAATGGGCGCGGTCGGCGCCAGCGGATTGATTTCGGCCATCCTATATTGGCCTGCGACCCACTGGCTTTTCCCCGACCCGGTCACGATCGGCGGCGTTGCCCGTTCTGCTAACGACCTCTATTTCGCCTCGCTCGTCGGCTTGCTCATGACCGGCATCGTGGTCGTGATCACGAATTACTACACCTCCACCGCCTACGCGCCCGTCCGGAAGATTGCCAAGGCGTCCGAAACCGGCCACGCCACGAACATTATCGCGGGCCTCGCGATCGGCCAGCACGCCACGGCGTTGCCCGTCGGCTTTATCGGCATCGCCATCCTGCTCAGCTTCCATTTCGCCGGCCTCTACGGGATCGCCATTGCCGTCATGAGCATGCTTTCGATGGCGGGCATTATCATCTCTCTCGATGCCTTTGGCCCGATTACCGACAACGCGGGCGGCATCGCCGTGATGAGCAATCTGCCGAAGGAAATTCGCGGCATCACCGATGAGCTCGATGCCGTCGGCAACACGATGAAGGCCGTCACGAAAGGTTACGCCATCGCTTCAGCCGGTCTGGCCGCGCTAGTTCTTTTCGGTTCCTACGTCGAAGAGCTCAAGGCGCATTTTACTCTTGGGAATAAAGCGTATGCGTTCCAGTTTTCGCTGACGGAGCCCAAGGTCATTATCGGTCTGTTCATCGGCGGCCTGCTGCCATTCCTTTTCACCGCGTTCAGTATGGACGCCGTGGGTAAAGCGGCCGGCGCGGTTGTTCGTGAAGTCCGGCGGCAATTAACCGCCAAGCCCGGCATTTTGCGCGGCGAAGATACTCCGGAATACGGCACCTGCGTCGACATCGTGACCAAGGCGGCCCTGCGCGAAATGATTGTGCCGGCGTTGTTGCCGGTCGCGTTTGTTATCGCCGTTGCGGTCATCAAGCCGCTCGGTCCTGTGGTCCTGGGCGGCCTTCTCGTTGGCACCATTGTAACCGGCCTCTTCGTCGCCATCGCGATGACCTCAAGCGGCGGCGCCTGGGACAACGCCAAGAAATTCATCGAAGAAGGAAATCTCGGCGGCAAAGGCTCCTTCGCCCACGCCGCCTCCGTCACCGGCGACACCGTCGGCGATCCCTACAAGGACACCGCCGGCCCCGCGATCAATCCGATGATCAAAGTCGTGAACATCGTCGCGATCCTGATCATTCCGATTTTCTTCTAGGCTTTAGGTGGCTCGCGCGGGTCACTCAGCGGGACGTTTTGCTGACGCTGTTTCGCGAAGGCAATAACTTCAGCCAGATTTTTCGCATATCGCCCGATCCGCTTCTTCCTCTCGACCTGACGGCCTTTTGGATGGCACCGGGAATTACACCTAACGAGAACAAGATGAGGAACGGCTGGCGGGACGCCCCGTCGCTGCCGGTTGAGGGTGGGAATTTCATGGAGAGTGAGGAGCCAAAGCGGCCAGCCCTTCGCTCCATCGCCTGGTTAAATGCGTCATCGCACTTTGAGTGGAGGCGTCATGCGTAGCATATACTGACCTCGACCCGACTCTTGTCGAACGTCCTCCTTGTGAGAAAGCGTCGGACCCATGTCGAAGTAAATCTCCCTTTTTCCTTTAGGCGTGACAAACCACCAGTTGCTGATCGAATGGCCATTGTAATTCAGGATAGTATGACCCCAGCGGGTCGTCGCAGAAGCCCGTGCGTCACCACGCTTCGCCTTTTCAGTGACTTCAGCCACCTCATCCCTCTGCGCGAGAAGCGGCGTGTAACGATGGATCTTCATCATCCACTGCATTTCCTCCTCAGCGGCTCTGGTCGGGTCGCGCTGTTTCAATGGAATACGGTTAGCGATGGTCGCCCCATCCGGCGGCCCCGCGAGCGCTGCCGATCCCGTAATGAGTGCTATCGCTGTCAAGATGTAAAAGCGTTTGAGCATCTAACGAGAACAAGATGAGCGACGGCGGACGAGACCGCGCGTCGCTCGGAGTGAATGGGTGGAAATCATCTCAAATGTGAACGCAAAGCGGTCCGCTGTTCGCTCCGCTTCGGCTTGCTCAGGGCCTTGAGCTGTCGAAACGGGATCGTCTGGTTAGACCTCTTAGCGGTCATTGCGATACGCCCGATCGAGTGGCCAATCTATCTGGGGTGCTGCTCTCAGCAGTTTGTGGGTTTTGGGGAAATCCCGAATCTTGAAAAATCCGCTCAGGAAATGAGCGGCCGCGCTACGAATCTCCGGACGCTGCTTTTCCAACGCACTGGCAAAGTTCTTATCGCCCACAGCTGGAAGCACCTCTTGGAAGATACGGTGGATGGCCTCGAGGTCTTCGCCTCCGAGGAACGGCTGACTCAACCGAACATACGCGGCGAGAAAGCACGTACGAAGAGCGTCTGGAGCGCCGCGTTTTGCGAGGCCCTCCGCGGCTGTGCATGCGCGCCATGGGTCGAACACTTTTTCATAGGGAGCATCTAGCGGCGCCGGTTCGCTCTTTTCGGCTAACGCACATGATGCGCCAAGGAGGAAAAAAAAGAGAATGCGATGCATACGTCTAACGAGAACAAGATGAGCGACGGCTGGCGGGAATGCGCGCCGCTACGGGTTGAGAATCGAATTTCATAAAAGGTCAGGAATAAATGCTGCCAGCCATTCGCTCAATCGCTTGGTTAGGCTGTGTTCGAGTCTGGCGGATAAAACGCGTGACCTCCTCTGTTCTTAAAGCGCAGATGCTCAAGCAGGGTTGAAGCGTAAACTGAATCCACACTGAGTGCTGGTGGATCGCCTTCGTAGTGGGTGGCGTATTTCCCGGAGGTCCAATCCCGCAAAACCATTTCGCGCGCGCGCCCCTCCGCTGCCTCTGCTGACGCGGCGCGGACCGAACGGGTGACATAGAATCCAGTGCTCGGCGCCTCGCCCTCGGGATCGGGAACCCGAATGCCAGTACCATGTAGAATCACGCGAAAGAATGGCATACGCCAGCGGTCTAATGAGAAGTAGATTGGAAAAACCTGTCTTCAAAGGCGGGATTTTCCGAGCTATCAAGATTCGCGGTCCGGATGAATATTTTCCAGACTGGGAGGCATGTCCCAGAACGTACCCGCCGCGTTGGCCGGTCACAAGCCGAAACTGCTCGATGAGTCCGGGACGCCATTTGGCGAAGGCATTTCAGCATTCGAAGCGAACGAATCTATTGTGATTGGATCCGGCGCTTTATCCGAGAAAGGGACGGCGGTTTGGAAAGCGCCGCTCCTTGGGCTCGCGTCGAGGACGATGCAGTAGCCGCGGATTGATGCGGATGGGTGGGGATGAAGTGGCCCGCTTATTGGAACCACTTCAATCGCCTCGAGAGTGGAGGCCTGATGGAGAAAAAGCGCCGGCGCTCAGCAGCGTGGCCAAGCGCCGGCGGCATCCTAAACAAACAAACCAGACAGCGATCAATCCTCGTCGAGGACGACGCGGCTCACCACCATGTCTTCGCCTTCGGTGGTGTACTGCACGTGGACCGGAATGCCCACCTTGATGCGGGTCTTCACGGTCTCTTCATCGAGCGTCTTGCCGCTCTTGGTCACGTAGGTCACGGTCTTGCCGAACTTGTAATGCCGCGGCCCGCTTGTCTCCTTCAGGACGATTACGCTGCCAGGCGTGTACTCGGTAATCGTTCCGCCGCCATCCACCGTCTTTGTTGTCGTTGTTGTCGTGCTTGTGCTGCTCGTTTGCGCCCAGGCAAATGGTGCGACCACAGCCAGCGCGATGCTAAGAATTGTCTTCTTCATCGATTCCCTTTCGTTGTTAACGTTCCCTTTCACGGACGCAGGACTGCTCGAGCGAGCAGCTCGTCCGCTCTCTTATGATTCGAATGGACGCAGCCGTCTGGACGTTGCCGAACCGGGGATTCTCGCGCGCGTCTGCACGCGATTTAGTCCTAAAACGAAACTGCCCCGAAGAACCTTCGGGGCAGTCCCTAAAACAATCGACAGATGGAGACTTTACTTCTCTTTCTCGATCTTGGTGAGCTGCGAGGCGACCGCCATCCATTTACCGTCTTTCTTTTCAAAGACGTCCATCCCGCGAAACTCGCCGGAGAATTCCTTGCCTTCTTCCGTGCCGCTCATCTTCAGCGTAGCGGTCACAACAGCAGCGTTGTCGCCCAGCATCCGGCACTTGAAATCACTCATGGTGGCCGATTTCAGGACGAATTTCTTGTCGGTCACCGATTTAACATCGTCGGCTTTGGTCGAGACGTGTCCCTCTGGTTCGACGATGGTGTAGTCTTCCGTTTCCAGATTCTTGAGGAAGGCGGGGTCGCTCTTCATGTAGGCATCGAGCCACTTTTCCTCGATCGCTTTCAATTCGCTGTCCGCGGAGCCGCAAAATCCTGCCGTCGCCAGCCCGGCAACCATAACCAAGGTGAATAGAGATTTTTTCATGGCGGCGATTCTGATTTGACAGCATAGGCGCGTCAACCACAACTTGGCTTCTCGCTTTCCCGCGGCGCAAGCGGGCAGAAAATGGACGAACCACGCGATTATCAGCTTGTCTCCGCGGATCAAACCGCGCTGAAAAAGGAGCTCGCTAAACCTGATGCCGGCGCGACGCCGTTCAAGGTCGTGGTCGATCCGGAAATGCGAATCAAGCTGCGCCGCGCCCTGATCGAGCTGATCGATTACCACGACGAGGCGCTCGCGGAGCATTTCGCGGAGGGAAAGCTGGCGCTCGAATCCTACAAGGAATACATCGAGCTCTTCGCGCGCAGCCTCAAGGAAACCATGGAGAGCCGGGAAGGTGTTTCTTACCTGCTCCGCGCCGTTGGCTTCGAGGTGCCCCCGGCGGAGATCAATCTCCATCCTGATTTGCGCTGGAAAAAAGGAAAGCCGGGCGCTTTCGGTTCCAGCCTTCTTTAGGTGGATCGAATCCCGCAAAGCGGGACCGATGGATGTCATCGCCCGCGGAGCGGCCGATCCACCAACGACCGATCCACCAGGGTAAGGCGCTCAGCGAAAAACGCTTGTTTCCCCAGACGAGACTGACAGAATCCGGCGCTAGACACCCATGCCGACGGTCTTACTCATCGAAGACGACGTGGAGAGCCGCCGCCGAATCGCTCGGATGTTCACCCGTCATGGCTGGGAGGTGATCGAGGCACTGGAGGGCAAGGCGGGAATCGAGCTAGCCTTCGCCAAACGGCCGGATGCGATCGTTTGCGATCTGCTCCTGCCTAAAATGAGCGGGCTCCAGGTTTGCCGGGCGATTCGTGAGAAGCTGGATCTCACCCGCATCATCATTGTCGCAGGCCAGCGCTATCACATCGAGCGCGAAGCGGTCCTCGAGGCCGGCGGCGATGGATACTTCGTTAAGCCGCTGAAATGGGAAAAGCTCGCGGCCGCGATCAAACGTCCCCGGCGCCGGGCAGGCAGACTCACCAATCGCCACTCTCGCGCCCTGAAGTTCCATCCCCCTTCGACCCGGATAAAATTCTGGGGCGTCCGCGGATCGATTCCGGTCCCAGGTCCATCCACAATTGGCTACGGAGGAAACACGACCTGCGTCGAAGTTCGCACGAACGGCGACATCATCGTCCTCGATGCCGGGTCGGGGATTCGCGCGCTCGGGCTCGCCCTCAACGAAGAATTTGGCAGCGCCCCGATAAACCTAACTCTTCTGCTCACTCACACGCACTGGGACCACATCCAGGGGCTTCCCTTTTTTCTGCCCGCTTATCAGGCCAAGAATACGATTCGCGTTTTTGGCTACCAGGGCGCGCGCGAAGGTCTCGCGACAATTCTCGCCGCCCAAATGGAACTGCCCTTCTTTCCCGTGAGTTGGAAGGACCTGCCGGGCACGATCAAAATCCGGGAACTCAAGCGGATGCATTTCTCGGTCGGCAAAGTCCGGGTGCACTCGCGGTTCCTGAATCATCCCGGGATCTGCGCGGGCTACCGGCTTTTCACCAAGGAGGGCTCGATCGCTTTTTTGCCGGACAACGAACCCTTCGAGCCATTGCAATTAAAACTGGCGGAACGTGATGGCGTTCATGCCCAACGCGCCCGGGCCCAGGCGGTGGTGCAGCGCTCGAAACTGGTCGAATTCCTCAAGGACACCGATGTCCTCATTCTCGACGCGCAATACACGGATGAGAAATACCAGGAACACATTGGCTGGGGGCACGGCGCATTGAGCCGGGTGGTGTCGCTCGCTCTGGAGGCCCGGGCCAAAAAGCTCTTTCTCTTTCACCACGATCCCTCCCACGACGACCGCCAGATCGACGAGATGCTGGAACGGGCGCGTCTCCTGGTGGTGGAAAGTGGCCGGCAGCTGGAAGTGGAAGCCGCCCGGGAAGGCGCGGAAATCTGGTTGAGCGGACACACGCCTGCCCGATAGGCTGCTCCGCTGTAGCGACGGTCTCTAACCGTCGATGTCTTCGGTGGCATTTGGTTCGGCGGTCTGAGACCGCCGCTACAGCAGAGCACTTGCGAAATTCGGTCGAAGAGCTTACGTCTGTCGCCCAGTTAACGAAGCCTCGTGGTGTAATGGTAGCACAAGAGATTCTGGATCTCTTTGTCTAGGTTCGAATCCTAGCGAGGCTGCCACGTAAAAGACCTGCGGTCTCACGTGGCTTTTGCGACTGAACCCGGCAAACCGCGTGAGCGAAGCGATTACGGCAGGTTCAGGGCGCGCCGGACGGGAACGGTGAGGTGCCCATCCACATTCTGGACATAATTCTTTTGCACCTTCGCAATCGCGTCGGAAACGGCGTCGGACATGATTCCGTCGATCGGGCCGCAATAGTAGCCGCGATTTCGAAGCACGGTTTGAAGGGAAGCGACGTAGGCCGGATCACGGAGCAATTCGTGGCGCGATTTGAAATAATAATACCAGCGCGAACCGGAACGATGCTCGTAATCGGTTGGACTCACGTCCTTCATCTGGTGGAGCCGGCCCCATTCATCATGCGGCGCGAGCGGATTGGCCGAATGGAAGACATGATCTTCAGGGTCGGCGAATGCCCGGATGGAGAGAAGTGCACTGAAAACAAAAACGAGACAGAGCTTTGAGATCATAACGGCGAGTAGTAATCAGGACTTAACCACACGGCCCCGCAGCTGGCGAGTCCGAACTGTCACCCCTCCCGCGTTTTGGCGTAACAATAGCAGTCCCGGGGCATCGCGGAAACATTCGGATGCAGCGACCATTTTCGCAGGGTGCCTTCGCGCTGGAACCCATTGCGCTCGAGAAGCCGGGCCGAGCTTTCATTTTCGACATCGCAAACAGCCCAGACCCGGAAAATGGAAGGTTCGGAGAAAGCCCAGTCGACCAAGGCATTGACCGCTTCACTCATCAGTCCTTGGGCCCAAAAAGGCTGGGCGAGAAGATAGCCAAGATGCATCCCCTGCCCGTCTATTCGAGCCGCGATGGAACCGACGAGTTCGCCTCCCTCCCGCCGGAAAAGAAGCCAGCAGAATTTGCTGCCCGTCCGCCAATCCTCCAGGAAACGCTCAACCGCCTCCTGCGCGTCACTCAAATCGCGATGCGGTCGCCAAATCAAATAACGGCTGACTTCCAGATCCTGCCCGTAACTCGCGAAAATGAGCGGGGCGTCGGTCTCGCGAGGTTTCCGGAGAATCAGCCGCGCGGTCGAAAAATTTTCGGGAGGCGTGATTGAATCCGACATCGGGAACACTCTCCTATCGTCGAGCCGGGAAAACTCGCTCAGCCTTCCGCTACGTGGCTATCACTAGTTGACGCTGTAGATTTCGACCACTGCGGTACCAGACGTCTGATCATGGCTGCGAACCACGGCGGTATAATTGCCGGCCGGCAAAGTGGCGAAGATAGCTGATTCGTGGGTATCCGTCGGAGCGAGCCCAGTGGATGTGATCTGGGCTCCCTGGGTGTCCTGCCAATCATTATTCGAAGCTACCAGCGCTCCGCTCGAATCGCGCAATTCCAAGATTGGATCCGCGAGCGGGTTCGGGACGCTCCCGCCTGACAACGACGGCCCGATGGCGCGCAAGAGCACGGCGTTGTTCGCCAGCGCGCTGCCGCCGACGATAAAGCCGCCGATCAAAGTATCATCGCCAACGCCAACCCGGCCACGCGCGCTGATATTGCGAACCTTTTCCGTGACGGGCTCGAAGGCGAGTGCCCTTACCAGCAAAGGCCCCGGGGCAAAAGTTGTGGCCTGGCCCGAAGGGGTGAATTTTATTATGGCCGGCTCGGTCGAGTTGTAGGCATTAAGTCCCGTAAAAAGATTACCGGAACCATCGAAGGCCAGAGCATAATTAAACCTGTCGTTTGTCGCGAAAGTTGTTCGAGTTCCGTCTGGCGTAATCTTCAAAATCGACGACCCCCTGCGCACAAAAAGATCGCCACCAGTCCCAAATGCCAACCCGGTGATGGAAGCCCCGGGACCGGTGAACGTGGCAAATGTCGTTGCGCTCCCGTCCGGGGCAAACTTTACGATCGAACTCCCGGAACCGGAACTGGCATAGAGTTTTCCCAGCGAATCGAAAGCAAGCGGCCAAGCGCCCTGAGACGCGAACGTACTCTGTGCCCCGTCGCGGGCAATCTTGACGATTTTTGCGCCGGTCGAAACGAACAAGTTACCGGCGCCATCAAATGCCAGACCGAGCAAGGACAACGACGGAATCGTAACGAAAGTGCTTTGCTCTCCATTCGGCGCGATTTTGATGATGGTCGATGGCGGGCATTCGCAGATGATCTCTGGGATACAGCCGCAACTTCCCGGATTGGCAACAAACAGGTTGCCCGCGCGATCAAACGCCAGCGCTATCGGCTGGAAGATCCCCGAAGCAACTGTCTCTCTGGCTCCGTTCGGCGTATACTTATAAACGGAGTTGTCCCCGACGACATACAGGTCGCCAGAAGACCCGGACACCCGGTTCGCCAGAACAGATAAGGACGCAATGGCCGCGCACGCGATGATTCGGAAGGAGAAACGGGGAGCCACTTTAAACCTTTCAAGGACCTTTTACCGAAATTTGTTTTAGCGAACAAGTTTTTTCAGAATTCAGGCGGTTCTCGGCCACTCAGACATCGGGAACTTGCTCCCCGCGGCGCCGCGCTTGAAAGAACGATTGCAGGAGCGACGCGCATTCCCTCGCCAGAATTCCGTCCGTGATCTCACACCGATGATTTAGGGCGGGCATCTTAAGAAGATTTAGCAAGCCGCCTGCAGCTCCGCTCCGCGGATCGGCACAACCAAAGATCACCCGCCTCATCCGGACATGAACCAGGGCGCCGGCACACATGGCGCAGGGCTCTTTTGTGACATACAGATCGCACTCGTTCAGCCGCCAATCCCCAACCGCCGCCTCCGCCTGGGTGATCGCGAGCATTTCCGCATGGGCCGTCGCGTCCTTGAGCAGCTCTACCTGGTTGAAAGCGCGGGCGATGATTTTTCCCGCTCGCACGACGACGGCGCCGACCGGGACCTCCTCTTTTTCGAACGCCTTCCGCGCCAAACGCAGGGCCTCGTTCATGAAAGCCTCGTCGGTCGGCTGTTTGATAAGATCATCCATGCAAAATGCGCCCTCTCCCTTGCTTATACAGCCATTGCCTTTCGGGCGGGCGAACTAAGTTGTACCATGAAGACCATCTGCGCACTGCTCACGATTTGTTTGTTCCCCGTCGCCGGGATGTCCGCAACTGAACAGGAAATCGTCAACCAGTCGGCTCGCATTATCCGCCAGTTTCGCGCCATGCCGGAGCGCGGCATTCCGCGGAGCGTGCTGCGCAACGCAAAAGGATTGGCCATCATGACGGTCGTCAAGATTGGCTTCGGCATTAGTGGCAAGGGCGGCCAGGGGGTGGTCGTCGCGCGGACCGGCAACGGATGGTCCGGCCCCTCCTTCATCGGGACCGGCGGAGCGGGATGGGGCCCGCAGATTGGCGCACAAATGACGGAATACGTCTTTGTCCTGAACACCAACCGCGCCGTCCGCGCTTTTTCGCGGGACGGAAACTTCACCCTCGGCGCTGACGCCAGCGCCGCGGCTGGGCCGGTGGGTCGTGAAGCAGCGGCCGCCATCACGCCCACGGCCGCAATCTATACGTACAGCCGGGCGCAAGGTTTGTTCGTCGGTGCGTCGTTGGAAGGAACCGTGATCGCGGTCCAAAAAACGGCGAACCATCGCTACTACGGCCAGGGGGTAACGGCGCGCGATATTCTCAGCGGCGCCGTCCCAGCCCCTTCCCGTGCGAATAACCTCATGTCGGCGCTCGGTCGTTGACCGTTTCGCGCCTCTTCCGCGCCGCGTGTGAGTCGCGCTTTCAGGGCTAATGAAATTGTCTCACGCAAATCCTAGGGCGTTGCCCCAGGCTTTAAGTGAGGCTGCGCCTTTGGCGCGGAATAGCGAGGGTGGGCGCTTGTTTCGGATGAATGGGGCGCTGGTCGCTCAAACTTAGCGCCAACGGCGCGATTCACCGTAGCCTGGGGCAACGCCCCAGGATTTGATTCGAAACACAATTATTAGCGCTGAAAGCGCGATTCACATCCGGCGCGGACGTTGGCATGATTCACGCCATGCCCCAGTCCCTCAGTAACGTTATTCTTCACGTCATTTTCAGCACGAAAGATCGCGAACCCTGGTTGGATACGAAGGCGCGAGGGCAGATGCATGGCTATTTGGCGACAATTTGCCGCGACCTCGGGGCGGCATTCGTGCACGCCGGCGGGGTGTCGGACCATGTCCATATCGTGACGACATTGCCGCGAACCGTGTCGCAGGCGGAACTGATTGAAACGATAAAGAAGGTGTCTTCGAAATGGATCAAAACGCTTGATCCTCGGTATCGAGGTTTTTTCTGGCAACGCGGCTTCGGCGCGTTTTCGGTCAGTCCGAGTCAGCTTCAGGCGGTTTTGCGGTATGTCGACGACCAGGAAATGCATCATCGGACGCGCACGTTTCAGGAGGAGTATCGAAATCTGCTGCGAAAGCACGGCGTCGGTTTTGATGAGCGTTATGTGTGGGATTAACCCCCGCTCGATGGTGAATCGCGCTTTCAGCGCTTATCGTTTCCTGTATGTGGCAATCCTGGGGCGTTGCCCCAGGCTTTGGGTGAGCCTGCGCCTTTGGCGCGGCAGAACCCGAGTTGGCCGCTTGTTTCGGCTAAACAGGGCGATGCCCCAGGCTACGGTGAATCGCGCCGGTGCCGCTACGGCAATGCCCCAGCGCTGCGCGACGCGCCGTAGCCGCCACGCTTGACCGCTCACGCGGACAATTTGCTTTACAACCGGGAGCAAACTTCGCGACGTTCAACAATGTGCGGTTGATCGTTACCCCCCTGATGTTGCTGCTCGCTGTCTCGAATCTTTCGGCGCAGGAGCAGGAGAGCAAACTGGTCGATCGCCTGCTCAAGCCGGATGTCACCCTCAAAAATCCGGCACAGGACAAACAATTCGTGACCTCGAAAGCCGTGTCGGCTGAGAAGCGCATCTCTGTTCCCCGCGTTTCCCTCCGGCAAAAACCGCCCACGAAAACTTTTCCCGACCAGCGGGCCTTCATTGCGAAGGAATCCCCCGCGCGCCGTTTCCCCGCTGGCGATGCCGTCGCCGATGTCACTCCTCGCTCCCGTCCGACCAAGAGCGACTCCGTTATTAACCCTCCTGGCGTGACGGTTCAGGTCGCGCCCGAAAGCGGAACGACCAGCCCAACGCGCGACTTTGCGGGCAGTCGCCCTTTCCTTGCCGAGGGCAAGAGCCAAAAGGCTCTCCGGACCAAAAACAAACCGCTCACGATCGAGCAGGTGCGGGAATTGTTGAACAAGAGCAAGTAGTCCGCTACTGCATTGTCTCGCGGCATATGCAACCGGACGAAGCTCTTTCCATTCTCAAGCAGGGCGCGGCTCAAATCATTAGCGAAACCGAATTGCTCGCGAAGCTGGGGCTCGGGCGGCCGCTGCGAGTTAAGCTTGGGGTCGATCCAACGAGCCCCGACCTGCACCTCGGCCACGCCCTGATTTTGCGGAAGCTCCGGCATTTCCAGGACCTGGGCCACCAGGCAGTCCTCATCATAGGCGATTTCACTTCCATGATCGGCGATCCAAGCGGGCGCTCGGCGACGCGGCCCCAGCTCACCCGCGCACAGGTTCAGGCGAACGCCGAAACCTACCGCGAGCAGGCGTTCAAGGTGCTCGATCCCGCCCGCACCCAGCTCGTGGCGAACGGCGACTGGTTCGGCAAAATGAACTTCGAAGATGTCATCCGCCTCAACAGCATGGTGACGTTGCAGCAAATGCTCCAGCGCGAGGACTTCCGGAACCGGATCGACGAGGGCCATCCGATTCACGCCCACGAAATTCAGTATCCGATCATGCAGGGTTGGGACTCCGTCATGGTCAAAGCCGACGTCGAACTCGGCGGGACCGATCAATTGTTCAACAATCTGGTCGGGCGCGATCTGCAAAAACAGCAGGGCCAGCCGCCGCAAATCGTGATGGTCCTGCCGATTCTTGAGGGACTCGATGGCGAAAAGAAAATGAGCAAGAGCCTTGGTAATTACGTCGGGCTCGCGGAACCGGCCTCGGAAATGTTCGGGAAGCTGATGAGCATTTCGGACGAATTGATGGCGCGCTATTATCCGCTGTTGCTCGACAAACCGTTGGATTCTTCAGCCCATCCGCTGGAGGCGAAGAAGCACCTCGCCTCCTCCATTGTGGAGACGTATCACTCCCGCGCCGACGCCGAGAAGACGCTCGCGGATTGGAATGCGCGCTTCAGTGAGAAACGCCTGTCAGATGCCGCTCTGCCGGATTTTCGGCCCGAAAATGCCGATATCGTTTCTGTGGTTGTGGCAGCTTACGCAAACGCCTTTGCGATTGAGAAATCTCGGGCTGATGCTCGGCGCCTAATCGAGCAAGGAAGTGTTCAGGTTAACGGCGAAAAAGTGGTCGATCCAAAAGTCATTGTCCGATTTGAGCCGGGCCAAGTCCTACGCCTCGACAAGACGCACGCCGTTCGGATCAGTTAGAGCCGGATCAAACCCGAATTCCGAATTGCGAAACTCGAAACAATTTCCAATCTCCAAAGGGCGGGAATGTTCGAAACGAATCGTCCCAGCGGTTTCGATCATTTGGCCGATTTTTGATCTTCGATAATTGTTTCGGATTTCGGAATTCGGATTCGCCGCCGCTAGGAGGCGGCGGCTCATCCGTACAAAGTAAAGAGCACGAAGTCCCCCGAATTCGTGCTCTTTTGTTTAAGACAGCAGTCCCTCTATGCCGTTGCTGTCTCAAACATCGAAAGCATCGGCGTGCGCTCCACGACAGGCGCTGCGATCCCTTCGAAATGGGCGCGAATGCTCCGCAACTCCGAGTTCACGAATGCATCCACAAAATGGAACCGGCGATCAAGCCAGGCGAACAGTCTGTTCTTAATCTCGTAATGAAGTGCCAGGGTCACTTCCGTGCAGTTGGGCCGGATCTCGGTGAACTCCGCCAGGCCCATCACGTCGAGGTTTCCGCCTGTCGACTCGAAGGCGAACGTATCTGGTGAATCGCTCTCTACCGCCAGCAGGACCGTGCGGGCTTCAAAGCCCAAGGGCCCGCGAAAACTGAAATCAACCGTCTTCGAAGAAGTTACCGTGGCTTTCGTTACCATGACGAACTGCCGCCGATAAGACTGAATGCTCGCGAGGCGTGATTTGCACTCTTCGAGCGACTGGTTCATGTGCAGAGTTTTTTGTAGCAACATAGGGTTTTTGGGTTGTGCTACCTAATTTGAGCATTCGAGGTGCCGAACAAATCTCTCCTAGGGAACGCCTTCTGAAGCGTCAAAATCGTGTAAAGTTTGTTTACACTTGTGTAAATTTTCCCCCGATTTTGACACATCCGGGCGACCCCCGAAAAACGAACGTTTTGCTGGACGGAGCGACTGGCAGGCAAAGGAAATCCCGGGGGTGTCGGCTGGCGTTAAACCGAGGCCTAGAGTGGCCGTAATTGGCCTGTTTGAAGCGTTACGTCGCCCGTGCCCGCCGCGTTTCAATCATCTCCATCATCGATTGAAAGATTTTCAGACCGTCCGAGCTACCCAACCGTGCTTCGCATGCGCGATCCGGATGCGGCATCAAGCCGAACACATTCCCTTCCCGGTTGCAGATGCCGGCGATATTCTCCAACGATCCATTCGGGTTCGCCGACGCCTCGATCCGGCCATCGGCGGTCGCATATCGAAGAATGACCTGCCGCCGCTCGTTCAACTCCCGCAGTGTCTGCTCATCCGCAAAGTAGCAGCCTTCGCCGTGGGCGATCGGCAGGCGCAAGAGCGTTCCTTGCGGGCAACCGTGGGTGAACGCCGAATCCGGCACTTCCACTCGCGTCGTTACCAGTTCGCAGACGAAGTGCAGCCCGCGATTCCGCACCAGCGCTCCCGGGAGAAGTCCGATCTCGCACAAAACCTGGAATCCATTGCAGGTTCCGATGACCAGTTTTCCCTTGCCCGCTTCTTCCACGACGCTTGCCATGATCGGCGAGAACCGGGCGATCGCTCCGCATCGGAGGTAGTCGCCGTAGGAAAAGCCTCCCGGCAACACAATCGCGTCGAATCCTTCCAGGGACCGGGTCTTGTGCCAGACATACTCGGCCTGCAAGCCCGCCATGCCGTTCAAAGCCGCGAGGCAATCCTGATCGCAATTCGAACCGGGAAACTGGATGACTGCGAATTTCATTCGTTTGTTACTTCCGCTCTCCCGTTCTCAATTCTTCACCACTCTGTAATCCTCGATCACCGGATTGGAAAGCAAATCGCGGCAAAGTTCATCCAGCCTCGACTCGAGGTTCGGCGTCTTATCGTCCACTTCGATCTCGAGATATTTGCCGATCCGGACCGAGTTTACCTCCGGCATGCCGAGGTGTTGCATCGCGTCGCGCACCGCTGCGCCCTGTGGATCGAGGACCGCCGCTTTGGGCGTCACGAGGACTTTGACCTTCATGTCTCAATCAAAGCCTGAAATTTGCTCGAAGTCCAATTTGGTAGGGACGCCGCGCTGCGGCGTCCGCGGAACGCCCCCTAAAACTTTCCCGAATCGGACGGCGCAGCGCGCCATCCCTACCCAGACGGCCCCTCCCGCACCACCTCCCGCGGCTTCTTGTCTTCGCGTATTCCGAGGAAAACCGGCTGGCGCAGCTTTCCGTCCCGTGTCCATTCGGCGAACTTCACCTGGCAAACGAAGACCGGATTCACCCAATCAATCTTTCGCATCATGGATGGCGTGATGCCCTGGACCCATTGCCCGCCCTGTTTCGACGGCAGATCGGCGAACGGGCAATCGTCACGTTTCTCGCCGGTCAATTTCTTGTGGAGCGCGGCGAGCAACTTCGTGTCGAACCCTGTCCCCACTTTCCCGGCAAACAGCAGTTTCTTGCCCTCGTAATAACCGACCAAGAGCGCGCCAAAATGTTTTCGCGCTCCCTGGGGCGGCGTGAATCCCCCGATGACGAACTCCTGTTCGTTTAAGACCTTCAGCTTGATCCACGCGCCGCTGCGACTTCCGGGTTCGTAAGTGGAATTGCGCAGCTTGCCGATCAAACCTTCCAAACCGAGCCGTCCCAGTTCGCTTAACAGCGCCTCGGCGTCGCCGCTGATCTCGCCGGAATAGCGAACCGGATCGCTGACCTCGGCGCAAATGCGCGCCAGCAACTCCTTTCGGGCGGTGAGCGGCAGCGCGGTCAGCGATCGGCCGTTCAGTTGCATCAGGTCGAAGGCATAGAAGCGGATCGGCGTTTTGCGTCCTTCCATCTCGAGCGCCTGAAGCAATTGGAACGATGATCGCCCCTTCTCGTCGAGCGCCACCACCTCACCGTCCATCACGCATTCTTCTGCCGGAAAGTCCTGGAGCGCTTCGGCGATCTCAGGGAAGCGTGTCCGCATCTCGTTCCCGTTGCGCGAAATCAAACTGATCTTCCTGCCCTCCTTCACCGCGCAGACACGAAAGCCATCGAATTTCAGTTCGTAACTCCAGTCGCCGGAGCCCGGCGGCGAATCCACCAACCGCGCTTTCATCGGGTCGATGAATCGCGGCTTCGCCCTGGGCAGTTTCGCTAGAAGTTTTGTAGGGCGACCGCTCCGGTTGCCTCCCTTCTCGTTCGGCAGGCGATGCGCCTGCCCTACAATCTTATTTTCGCCCGCTGCTGGTTCTTCTTTGGCTTTTTTTTTAAGCGCCGCTTTTACCCGGGCTTTGAAGCTCGTTTTCGAATCCTCCTTCCGATTCGATTGCCACTCGGCATCTTTCTGGGCCGCAATCTGGGCCATCGTTCGTCCGGTTTTCACCGACTGATCGTCGCGCTTCTTCGAGATCGGCCGCACGCTCTGCCCACTTTTCAAAAGCAGCCACTGCGGCTTGCCGGCCTCCATCCGGGTTCGGATCAGCGACCATTCTCCCCTGGCCTTTTCACCATCCAGAACCATGTGCATCCGTCCGTTTCGAAGCGCTTTCAAAGGCTCCTCCCCGTAGACATGATACTGGCCCTCGTCCCACACCATCACGGTCCCGCCGCCATATTGGCCCTGCGGAATAATTCCCTCGAAGGTCGCGTATTCGACCGGATGGTCCTCGACCTCCACCGCGAGATGTTTCTCGGCCTTTTCCCAGGGAAGGCCCTTCGGCACCGCCCAGGACTTCAGGACGCCCTCCATTTCGAGCCGGAAATCGTAGTGCAACCGGCTGGCGTCATGTTTTTGGATCACGAACCGGCACGCACCCTTCACCAACTTCGGCAATGGCTTGCCGCTCGGCTCAGCCGTGACTTTGAAATCCCGCTTCTTTTTGTATTCGGTCAGTCCCATGGAGATCCGAAGTTAACCGCGGATTACGCGGATTTCACGGATGGATTACAGATGCATTTCTTATCCGTGTCATCCGCGCGAGGTGGATCGAGCGCTAAGTCGCTCGATGAGTGCACCGTCGCTGTGTAAAGTCGCCGTCGGAAAAGTTTCGATGCGTCAAAAATCGCGCGACGTAGCGCGCGATCCACCAACGAAATCGCCACCACAGTCCCGCGGACTATGGTGGCGATGTTGTAGCGTCCGCTGTCATCAGCGGACCATCCGGATGCGCTGGCGACAGCGCACCCTAAAACTATTTCCGTTTGCTGGATTTCTTCGCTTTGCGTTTCGGCTTTTCGCCGTTTTCTTCGGCCTCGCTCGCCTCGACGTTGATGACCGATTCGGCGAGCTTCGTCAGCTTCTTGTCCGTTTCAGCTTCTTCGTTGAGCGTTCGCTGCAACGTCTGCATGGCATCGTCTTCGCCCAGGAGCGACGCGAAAGTCCGGACCACCCCGTAGCCGGCGATCTCATAATGCTCCACCCGTTGCGCCGCGCCGATGAGGGCCGCATCGAGCACAGAACCATCGCCGTCCTCCTCGATGATCTCCTTGCCCTCTTCGATCAGACCTTTCATGGCCTTACACGTTTTGCCGGTCGGCTTCTCGCCCATCCCCTTGAAAATCTTCGCGAGCCGGTCGACGTGACCCTCAGTCTGCGCCAGATGGTCCTGAAACGCGCGCTTCAGCTCCGGCGCCGACGCTTTCTTGGCCATCTTCGGCAGCGCCTTCAGCAGCTGGTTCTCGGCGTTATAGAGATCTTTCAGTTCGTCCAAGTACAAATCTTTCAATGAATCCATGCTCATAAATATTTTCTCCTTCGGGTTGATGTTTGAAGGGCCGGGAAATCCCTCGGCACCCCGCGCGGTTTTCGATGGAAAACCGGCACAAAGAGAAAACGTAAAAAGGCACCCAGCCGGGTGTATTTTTTTTAGTCGAATTTCGAACTCTTCGAAATTCGGATTTCGAAATCTCCGGCCTTACGCCGCTTCCTGCTGAGCTTGCTCGGCCGGCGGCGCCGCTTCCACTTCCAGGGGTTCGCCCACCAGATAGCGCGTAAAACGCCGGATCACGATATTCTCGCCGAGCTCGGCGATCTTCGTCGCGATCAGTTCCCTGACGGTCTGGTCCGGGTTCTTGATGAACCCCTGCTCCACCAGGCAAACTGTGCTGTAAAACTTGTCGAGCTTGCCGCCGACAATCTTGTCCATCACGTTCGCCGGCTTGCCCTTCACCTGACCCTCGTAAATCGCCCGTTCGGAGTCGACCAGCTTCGCCGGCACGTCCTCACGATTAACGTAAAGCGGATGGGCCGCCGCGATATGGAGGGTGATGTCCTTCACGAACTCGCGAAACTTCTCGTTCTTCGCTACGAAATCGGTCTCGCAATTCACCTCGACGAGCACGCCCACTTTGCCCTGCAAATGGATGTAGGCCGCGACAATCCCTTCCTTGGTCGCGCGCGAAGCCTTTTTCCCCGCACTGGCGATGCCTTTGGTGCGCAAAGCTGCCTCGGCTTTCTCCAAATCGCCGCCCGCCTCAGCCAGCGCCCGCTTGCAATCCATGATGCCGGCGTTGGTTTTGTCTCGCAGTTGCCTGACGAGCTTGGGATCGATTTCCATAAGAAGTTGAGAGTTTGTAGTTGAGAGTTGAGAGAAAAGCCGAGTCGCTCGTTGGAGTCTCTCAACTCGCAACTAACGAGGCTCAACTGTCTCCGCTAAGCAGAGACTCCGGCCATCTCCAGCTGCTCGCGCGCGCGGGCATCGGCGCCCGCCGAAACGATCGCGTCCACCAGCTTCTGCAGCATTACGCGGATCGCGCGGATCGCATCGTCGTTACCGGCAATCGGATAGTCGATGATTTCAGGGTCCGCGTTCGTATCGACGATCGCGACGGTGGGGATTCCCAGGCGGCGCGCTTCGAGGACGGCGTTCGCTTCCCGGGTCGTATCGATCACGACCATCGCGTCCGGCAACGCGGACATTTCCAGGATTCCATCCAGATTACGCCGTAGCTTCGCCGCTTCACGGCCGAGCGCCGCCAGCTCCTGTTTGCCCATTTTCTTGTAATCAGGCGACTCCTCGATCTGCTCGATAAATTTCAAACGTCCGATGCTCTTGCGGATCGTGGCCAGATTGGTGAGGGTGCCGCCGAGCCAGCGTTGATTGACATAAAACTGTCCACAGGCCGTGGCGGCTTCCTTTACCGCCTCCTGCGCCTGTTTCTTGCAACCGACGAACAAAATCTTCCCACCGCGCCGGGTGACGTCCTGGAGAAAATCGGTAGCGCGATGAAGCTGGCGCGCGGTTTCATCGAGATTGATGATGTAAATCTGGTTCCGCTTTTCGAAAATGAACGGCTTCATCTTCGGGTTCCAACGCTTGGTCTGGTGACCAAAGTGGACCCCTGCTTCGAGAAGCTCAGGAATTAATTCTGCTGCTGTTGCCATAGGTAAACGGGTCCCGCGTCTGATCAGTGGAACACCGGCTTCAAGCCAGTGCCGCGAACGGACTTCCAGTCCGTTGCCTCCCCCGCGGAGCGGACGGGGAAGATGCGCTACTTCCCCCCGGGGCGCAACAGGAATCTGGGGGCCGTTTTCGGGCCCCGTTTTCCGATTTTTGCTGTAGCGGCCGTCTCTGACCGTCGACCTCTTTGGTTGCCTCCGATTCAAGCCGATCCGCCGGGCGGGAGGCAAACGCAGGCAGGTCCCCGCAACTCCGTTGCGCCTCGCCCTCAATCGCCCTCAATCCCCATAAAGGGCGTGGCCCCACGGGGCTTTACGCCCAAAATGAAATTCGAAAATTCCCTGAGTCGTTTTCTCCTTTCAAAAGTCACCCGCCCCGGGCATGGATACTCGCGGAGAAATCACAACATCAACCGAGGAACCAGAATGCAAAGATTCATCACCCTATTGATTGGCTGTTGCCTTACGCTCGCCGCCAGCGTCCAGACGGGACAAGCGCAGTTCCCGCAGATCAAGAAACCGAAAGTCACGGTGACGGTGCCGAAGCCTCGGGTGCCCTCGGTTCACGTCGACAAGAACGTGACCGTCTTCACGCCCCGGCACCTGAATTTTCGCGCGACCCCGAGCTCAACGATTGTCGGCGTAACGTTCAACCAGGACTTTCGGATCACAGCGGCCAGCAACTGGAAAGGTCCCCGTTACGAAGTCTACCGGACGTATCGGCCTCAGTGGCACGACCGGGTCTGGTGGAACGCGAATCATAAACACGTCGTCCTGATCGGTGGTGGCTGGTACTACTGGAACGCCGGGTATTGGTATCCGGCCTGGGGTTACGATCAGACCGCGGCCTATTACCCATATGACGGCCCCATTTACGTGGGCAAAAGCGCGAAACCGTTCGACCAGATCGTGGCCGATGTTCAGAGCGTCCTGCAAGAGCAGGGCTTATATAAGGGAGAAGTGGATGGCCTGGTTGGCCCGCTCACCCAGGAAGCATTGGCCGCATATCAGACCGCCCAAAATCTCGAGACGACCGGCGCCGTCGACCAACCGACGCTGGAATCGCTCGGTATGGGCTAAGCGAAATGCGGTCACAGACTGTGACCGCATCGCATCGGGAACACCGAAGAGAGGTGCCACGGCGGTGGTCGGGCTCCGCCCTCTCGGCGGACCTGTAGCGGCGGTCTCTGGCCGTCGTTGCAGCGTCGACTCTCCCCAGTCGAAGGGAAAAAGCCGCGGGTCCCTTTCCGCAATCGCAAATCGCAAATCGAAAATAGCCCGAGTCCCGCCGTTTCCTCTGGATATTTGGCGACCCCAGAACAAAAATGCGTCTCCCCCTGTGCCCTCCAAGCAACTAACGCTTTCGAATAAGGCGATCGACGACACGATCCGCGAGATTCGCGGAGTGCGCGTTATTATCGATGCCGATCTCGCCGCACTCTATGGCGTTCCCACCAAGCGTCTCAACGAGCAGTTCCGCCGCAATCGCCACCGATTTCCAGCGGATTTCGCCTTCCAGCTCACCTCGGAAGAAGCGGTCAGCTTGAGGTCGCAAATTGCGACCGGTTCATCGCAAACAATTGATCCTCAGGGACGTATGCGTTCAAGGTCGCAAATTGCGACCTTGAAGCGGGGACAGAATATCAAATATCGGCCCTACGCCTTTACCGAACACGGCGCCCTTCAAGCCGCGAACATTCTGAACAGCAAACGCGCTGTGCGGATGAGCGTGTTCGTCATCCGCGCGTTCGTGAAGATGCGAGACGAGCTTTCCACGAATGCAACCATTGTGAAGCGGCTCGCCCAGATTGATAACACCCTCTTTCTCCACGATGCCGCTTTGCGCGATCTCTTCCAGAAGCTGCGCCCGCTTCTCGCCCCGCCACCAGAACCACCCAGGAAACAGATCGGCTTTAGCCTCGAAAAATAGCCTACACGCTCCCGCATCGCGCGCCACGCATCTCGTATCCTGCATCTCGCATCAGCGAACGACATTATGAACAAGACCAACTTTGATCGATTCCTCGAAGAGCAACTCCGCGATCCGGAGTTTGCGGCGCGTTTCAAGGAAGCGGGCGAAGCCTGGGATATCGCCCTGCAACTGTCCACCTTGCGAGAGCAAGCTGGCCTTTCGCAAACCGAACTCGCGCGTCGTTTGAAGACAACCCAACAGCAGGTCAGCCGTTTGGAGTCGCCCGGATACGAAGGCCATTCCCTCAGTATGCTGCGCCGCGTCGCCGCCGCCCTCCACGCTCGGGTGCGTGTGGTGCTTGAGCCGCTCGCAAAGGCAGACAAAGCGGGCGAGGTGCGGGAGCAACCTGGCCGCTACCAGGCGAGACGGCGCAAACGTCTTTGACCACTGGTATCCCGGATCCCGCACCTGTAACGCCGAAGCGTAGCGAAGGAGGATCTCGTCACATGTCACCCGTCACATGTCACTCTGCCGAAATCAGCTCTTCGCCGAGCGCCCCAGATGCGACGCAATCAGCTCGATCTCGCGACGAGTCAGCCGCGGCTGTTGACTGACGAAATACGGCACGAGCCTATCGGCAGTGACTACTCGCGCGTTCGTCGTCTGCCACTCGTTTCGGACTCGCCAATCCCCCACGAAAACGAGGACGGCATCAACCCACTCATGGACGTTGCAATCTTGTTTGATCATGCGGCGGACTTCTGCGGCATTCGCAACCGCCTGATTGAGACAATCGTTTTCTTCCGGACGTCCATCGACGAACAGTCCTTCGCCGTTCCGGAAACTAATCTCTCCCGCGCCACTCCGGAATTTCGTCTCGATGGCGAAGACTCCAGCGGGGCCGACAACAACGTGATCGATATTGAATCCGTCGCGCTTCAAATCATGAAAAGGTTGGTAACCGAATCTGCGAAGTCCCTCCAGGACTTCCGCCACATGCAACTCTCCTCGCTCACCGCGATTCAGTCTGCGGAACTCGTTAAATAAGCGCCCAATAACGATCAGAGAAACTCCTGTGGCTACAACCGCGACGCAAAACATTAGCCGCGGCTGGGGTGGCTGGTGAGCCCACGATCTGAATTCATCCAAGCCCCAAAGAATCCAGAGAAATGCGGTAGCATAATAAAACGGTACGAAGCGATTGTCGGTAAGCCGCTCTTTTTCATCCCGAATGGATTGTCCAGCCAACCGGCGAACTGTCGGAAGAGTCGATCGTTTCTGCTTTTTCTTAGGGAACATGCCGGCCTTTACTGCGAAATCCGTGCCAGAAGCGCAGGCAAATGCCGTGCTTCGCGTCCCGCTCCCCACCACGTCACTTGTCACACGTCACAGGCTTCGCCCCGCTCCCTCATCACGTCACACGTTCGCATTAGACGAACCCGCCGTGGTGGGTCACATGTCCCAGGGCCGCGTCTTAATTCTTCCTTTCCCCCGCTTTCTTCGCTAAATATCGAATTCGAAAAGCCCTTTTTAAGCGCCGGGACAAGAAAGGTCGCGGCTGGACCCCAGAGCAAAAGGAAGATGCGAAAAATGTGTGTGGCAGGATGGATGAGTTTGCGCGACTCCTGCGCTTCACCAAGCGAAAGGAGATTATTGAGATTTGGCACGTCCCTGTCTCAAAGCTTTGGGAAGTCTTGGAGGAAATCGTGGAGGAAGAACAAACGAAGCATTATCTGAAATGGGCTGCATTTGAACGTTTCGCACGCGATTGCATGCGGCGGCGGCATCAAGATTAGTGAGCGTAAGCCGCCCTCGCACAGTTCGCCGAGATTGCGAATGATTTGAAAAAATAAGATCATGCCCACCCCTAAATACGACGAATGACCCTCCGGAGTACGCTTATTGTCGCAGACGGTATTTGGAGGAGGCGTGACGTTCCAATCAAAGCCTGATGTGGTCTTGCAGGTTCAAAGCTTGATACACATTCACTTATGCCCACAAGTGTACTGGTCGACAATTGGAGCCTCCAAGAGGCTGGGGAGCTCCTTGCTGAAGGACTTAGAGGCGACAAGGCCCACCATTTGTGGTTTTCAGACGACGGCGAATCTTTCGGCTATCAAGAAGTTTCTGCGGACGTTGTTCGCCTAAAGGCCCTCTGCCAGCTAATCACCAATATCGTTTTAGTAGACCAGCTTTTGGTCGATGCCGACTTCGTCGGTGCATGGCGTGAGTTCGAATCCATACGGAGGATTGAAGACAGTCAAGTTCTCGTACCGAAGCCTTTGCGAAAGGCTATAGATGATTGGGCAGAGAAGCGCGAGGCGATGGCAGAAGAGTTATGCGTCTCGGACTCAGTTCGTCAACGGCACAACGAGAATAAACAAAGTCATGAGAAAACAGGCAGGCCAATCCATAACTTCCTGTCACAAGTTCTTTGGGGCGGCGCAGGCGGGTTGGCACGGGCGGATTTCCTGCGCGTGCCGTATGTTCCCCATCCCACGCGAGCGCATTTATTCGCCCGTGCACAATTTTTGGAGGGGCCAGTTAATACCAACGCCAAGCTTATGGGTTTTATCCAAGGAGAGCGGGTAAAAATTTACCGACGCGTCGACGAAACAGGCTTTTTCTCCAGCTTTCTTCTTCCGCCCGTTGCGGCGGAAGTTCTAGCCGAATCAACAGACGTCAACGACATCATAACGAGGGCGATCGCCCTCCGAGAAGACTATCGCGAGCTCCGCGGTTGGATGTCTGAACTTCGAAAGGCATTTGTTGCGGAAGATGCAGCAGAGATCCTATCGAAGGAGAAGCTGTTTCAAAGCGTTAGCCGGAATGTTGACGCTCTAATTTCATCGAACCCGGTCGGCGACACAACTATGCAGATCGGATTTAGTTTCTTGAAAATAACGGGGAAGATCGGCGCTCCAATCAATTCGATTAAGAATCGTTTTGGCGTTCGGGCGCAACTAAATAAACTGATCTTGATGCCGGCCGGTCGAACTGCGCTCAAGCGATTGATTAAGCACTTTGGCGAAGGGCATTCGAAGCTCGGTCGAGCGCTCGAAAGGGATTTTCTTGCTCAAAGTTCTGGTTGAGTTGGGGTCATTCATCACTTTTGACACATGATCAGGAAAATGACGTGTGACGGGTGACGGGTGACGGGTGACGTGTGACAAGTGACATGTGACGAGACAAGTCGGCGCGGCAAAGAAGGAACACGACTACCGAAGACAATTTTCGATGGTCAGAGAGCGCCGCTCCAGCCGCTAATTCGCATCATAGTCGGTGCCACTTTGGGACATCGTCGGAGCCAATTCCCTCCTCCAATTGTGATGTCTGGAAAAGGTAACAATGTTGTTACCAAAGGGTTCATTTCAAATGCACGCGATGCTCGATTCGCTCCCGAACGAAGAGAAAGGAGCTCACGTCATGAAAAATATTCGCCTGTCGTGTTTCGTCGCATTCGTTTTCTTCGCCCTCGTCGCCGGCTCCCGGGGAGCCGGTGGGGGCTGGGCGGTTGTCCCCAGCCCAAACCTGGGCACCCAGGCGAATAATTTGTCGGCCGTGGCGGCCTCGGCGGACGACGATGTCTGGGCGGTGGGCGCCGGCTACGATGAAGACTTGTTCGCCTGGCGAACGGTGATCGAGCACTGGAATGGCGCCGATTGGTCACTCATCTCGAGCCCGAATGCGACCAGCGGAAACAATTTTCTTAATGGGGTCGCCGTCGCGGGCCCGAACGACATTTGGGCGGTTGGCCAGGCGGCGAACGGAGGAAATACTTACAGCACGCTTATTGAGCATTCAGCGGGAGGCACGCCTTCGCTCTGGAGCATCGTTCCCAGCCCCAATGTCGCGGGCAGCTCCTGTATCTTGAATGCGATCTCGGTGGTGGCGCTTAACGACATTTGGGCCGTGGGCTACTCGATCGACAGCAATTTCAACAACCAGTCTCTGACGATGCATTGGGACGGGGCAAACTGGCAGATCGTGCCCAGCCCCTCGGTTGGGGATGACATCCTCTATGCGGTCGATGCCATCGCCTCGAATGATATCTGGGCCACGGGCAGAACCAGGGTTGGATACAGTAGTAGCCGCACCTTGACGCTGCACTGGGATGGTTCGAACTGGATGGTGGTGGCCAGTCCGAACGACAGCACCGGAAACAACAGTTTGTATGGGGTTGCGGCCATTTCGGCTAACGACGTTTGGGCGGTGGGTGCGGCCGGGAGTTCGAAGACGCTGGCCCTTCATTGGAATGGTTTGAGCTGGAGTGTAATGCTGACCCCGGCGTTGAGTAATGCGCTCAACGAAGTGCTGGTCGGGATCGTCGCCGCCTCCAGCGGCGACATCTGGACGACGGGCCAGTTTAACCAGGACAGCGTTCAGAAAACGCTGACGGAACATTGGAATGGATCGGCCTGGACGTCTGTCCCCAGCCCGAATCCCGAATCTTCCAGTAATCGACTGCAGGGCATTGCCGTCACCTCAAAAGGGACGCTCTGGGCTGTGGGCACAACCGGCGTGTTTGGCCAGCCCGAACGAACTCTGATCCTGCGGTACCGGGCGAAGTCGGCGCGGCGGTGACTTCTGGGAAAGTGACCCACCACGGCGGGTTCGTCCCGCCTCAGGCGGGCGAACGTGTGGTGTGAATCTCCGGCGTCCGCCTTCCGCGCTCTGCCTCCCGACAAAGTCGGACCCTACGGCCCGTCCGGAACGGAGGTTCCGTTGAAGCGGACGATTTTGATGACTTTGTCGGGTTTGATGAGGTCCAATTCTACGTTCGAGCGGCCGGTGCTCGTCGTTCCCTGGGCGTCCTTGAGCTTGTAACGGACTTCGCAGGTGGCGGTGACTTTGCGGGATTTGGAGGGCGGACCTTCTATTTTCACTTCACCGACGGTGAATGAGCGGCTGGGGTAGGCGGAAAAGTATTGGCGCAGCTGTTGCGCGATGGCGGGTTTGCCCTGCGGACCGTAACTGTAGTAATCGACGGTGTCGGCAAAACTGGCCAGGATTTTACCGGGATCGTCCTGCTCCATGTCGCGGTAGAGGGATTTGACGAAGGTTTCTACTTCAGCCTGGATGCTTGCCTGGCGATCGGAACCTTTCGGGGCCGGAGATTCTGCTGCCCGGGAAGGAGAAGTTTCTTTCGGTGGCAGTAGCCCGGCCGCCATTGCGGACGCCGGGGTCGTTTGCGCTGAGGCGACGGCGCTGAAGGCCAAAGAGAGACCCAGGAAGACCGCGGATACGGAAGTGACGAGTGACATGTGACGTGATGGGGAGAGTGACGTGTGACGAGTGACGTGTGACATGATTGGGAAAGTGAAGTGTGACGTAATTAGGGAAGTGACGTGTGATATGTAGCGTGATGAGGGATGGAGACGGCAGCGCGTCGCATTTGCGAGACGAGCCCAAATTTCTCTTCGCCAGGAAATTTTGAGGTCAGTTCATAAATCGCGTTCGCCAGTGCAATTGCCTTCTTCCAAACAACTAAGTCTTTGTCGTTCCGGGTCTCGTTTGCATGGACGACGATCTAACAAACAACTTGTCACTTGTCACTTGTCACACGTCACTTCTTGGCTGCTTCGATTTTTGTGCCTTGGGAAACGATGAACTGCCAGGCGCCGTTCCGCTTCGCGAGCACATCGAGCCAGCGATATTGGCCGCTCAGATCGTGCCCGTCGTAATCGCCTTTGTCGGTGCTGCGATAGGTGACGATGGCCATGTCGGCCGTAACGACGTGAACTTTCATGTCGTCCAGCTCGTTTGATTCGAGCTTGAACTTGCGTGATTTCAGATCGGCGACGAACTGAGTTTTGCCTTGCGTGGTGCCGTCGGGATTCACGGCGTAAAAGGAATCGGCCAGCATTTTCGCGGCAGCGTCAGCGTCGGGCTTGGTGAGCGCGGCGCTCATGTCGTGCTCGAACTTGATAATGGCCTTCTCGAGGTCGGGGTTCGGTTTCGCGGCGTCATTGCCCTGCGCCAGGAGCGCCACCGGCAAGGCGAACGCGAACAGGATGCAAAACAGCTTGGTGTAATTCATTCCGACAGGTTATGGAGGCGTCGCTGGCCTAACAAGGCTAATTCGACGGGACGTCGAAAGTGACCAGCCTTCGTCCCGCAGTCGCGGGACTATGGCTTGGCGGGCATGTGACGAGTGACGTGAGCAGAGAAGCGACGTGTGACGTGAAAGATGGCGCGCCAGACTCATGTCACATATCACACGTCACTTCCTGGCGTCACTTCCCTGATCACTCCGCCTTGCGGGCGAGGAGCCAGAGAGCGTCGGAGAGGCGGTTGAGGTAGCGGAGGAGTTCGCGGTTGACGTTCGGGGTGTCGAGGAGAGCGGCGACGCGACGCTCGGCGCGGCGACAGGTGGTGCGGGCGTGGTCGAAGGCGGCGGCGGTCGGATTGGCGCCAGGCGTCGACCAGTCCTTGAAGCTGCGGCCTTTTTCGAGCTGATGGACCAGATCGGTCAGGCGATCGGTCATGGCGGCGGCGGTGACCTGGAAGCCGTCGCGCCGGTAGCGTTCCATGTCTTCGGCGGCAGTGGCCAGCTCGCCCATCACGATGACGAGCTCTTTCTGGAGAGCGAGGATTTGTTCGGTGAGAAAAGGATCGGTGGTGGCGGCCCGGGCGAGGCCGAGCGCGGAGTTCAGCTCGTCAACGCATCCGTAGGCTTCGACGCGGGCATCGGTCTTGGGGACGCGGCGCCCATACATGAGCGAGGTGTCGCCTTCGTCACCGGTTTTGGTCGCGATGGACATCAGTGGAGGGGGAAATGGAGTAATGGAGTGCTGGAGTAATGGGGTTTTGCGCTATGCATCACTCCACTACTCCATCACTCCAATTCCCCACTATCCGAGCGCCGGCCGCGCTTCGGGTTCCTCGACCAGCGAAGTCCCGACTTGCTCGCCGAGCTCCACGAGTTTGATCTCGCGCACCGCCGGGAAGCCTGTGCCCGCCGGGATGAGATGGCCCATGATGACGTTTTCCTTGAAGCCGCGGAGACGATCGACCTTGCCCAACGTGGCCGCTTCGGTCAGAACGCGCGTGGTATCCTGGAACGACGCCGCCGAGATGAAGCTGTCGGTCTCGAGCGAGGCCTTGGTGATGCCGAGCAGAACCGGAGTCGCTTCCGCGGGCTTGCCGCCCTGCTCCACGACCTTGGAGTTCTCCGCTTCGAAATCGAGGCGGTCCACCTGGTCGCCCCAGAGGAGCGAGGTGTCGCCCGGATCGGTGATCTTCACTTTCCGCAACATCTGGCGAACGATGATCTCGATGTGCTTGTCGTTAATTTCCACCCCCTGGAGACGATAGACTTCCTGCACTTCGTTGACGAGGTGCTCCTGCAAATCCTGCGGTCCGCAGACCTCGAGGATTTCGTGCGGCACAACAGGACCTTCCGTGAGCTGCTGGCCCTTCTTCACGAAGTCGCCCTTGAAAACAATGATGTGCTTGGTCAGCGAGATAAGGTGTTCCTCTTCGGCGCCGGTTTCGGGGTCCTTGAGAATAAGCTTCCGCTTGCCGCGAACTGTCCCGCCCATTTCCACGGTGCCGTCGATCTTCGCGATCTCCGCCGCGTCTTTCGGACGGCGCGCTTCGAAGAGTTCGGCCACCCGCGGCAGACCGCCGGTGATGTCCTTGGTTTTGGCAATCTTTCGAGGCGTCTTGGCGAGCAAGGCGCCGGCCCGAATCTTCTGGCCTTCCTCGACGATGACGTGGGCTCCCGCCGGAATGGAATAGCTCGCGAGCACTTCCTTCTTCTCGCCGACCACCACGATCTGCGGGTGCAAATCTTCCTTGTGCTCGATGATGACGGTGCCCATCAGGCCGGTCGCTTCATCGACGTCGCGCTTGATCGTTACGCCCGCGATCATGTCGCGGAATTCGATTTTACCGCTCTTGTCGGTCAAAATTGGAACGTTATACGGATCCCATTGCACGAAGGTCTCCCCCTTCTTTACCTGGGCGCCGTCCGGCTTCGAGATGACTGAACCGATCACGACGTTATAACGGTCGAGCTCGCGGCCTTCGGCATTATGCACGCCGATCGAGCCGTTCTTGTTCAACACGATCCAACTGCCGTCGAGCGCCTGCACTGTGCGGAGGTCGTTGAACTGCAGGGTACCGTCGTTCTTCGCCTTGATGATTGGCTGCTTGAACGTCTGGCTCGCCGTGCCGCCGATGTGGAACGTCCGCATCGTCAGCTGCGTGCCGGGTTCGCCGATTGATTGCGCGGCAATGATGCCGACCGCTTCGCCCAGCTTCACGAACTGCCCCGTCGCGAGGTTGCGCCCGTAGCATTGCGCACAGACGCCGCGTCCGCATTCGCAGGTAAGCACGGAGCGAATCTTCAGGCTCTCCACGCCGACCTTCTCGATCGCCGCGGCAATATGTTCGTCGATGAGCTGGTTCGCTTTCACAACCTTCTTCTTCGTCACGGGATCAACCACCGACTCGCAGCTCACCCGGCCGATGATGCGGGTCGAAAGATCGACCACTTCTTCGTCGCCTTCGTAAATCGAGCGAACCGTGATGCCGTTGACCGTTCCGCAATCCATCTCGTTGATGATCACGTCCTGGGATGCGTCCACGAGTTTGCGGGTGAGGTAACCGGAGTCCGCCGTCTTCAGAGCGGTGTCGGCCAGACCCTTGCGGGCGCCGTGCGTCGAGATGAAATACTCGAGCACGCTCAAGCCTTCCCGGAAATTCGAGGTAATCGGCCGCTCGATGATTTCGCCCGAAGGTTTCGCCATCAATCCGCGCATGCCGGCCAGCTGTTTCACCTGCTGGCGATTGCCCCGCGCGCCCGAGTCCACCATCAAATAGACCGGGTTCAATTCCTTGCGCCCTTCGTTGTGCTCGAGAGTGCGGAACATGACGTTCGAGATTTCGTCGCCAGCGTGCGTCCAGATGTCGATGATCTTGTTGTAACGCTCGCCGTCCGTGATGATGCCCTTGCGATACTGCTGCTCCACCGTCTTGATCGACTTGTAGGCGTTCTGCAGTTCGGTCTCTTTCTCTTTCGGAATGATCATGTCCGAAATTCCGATCGAGACGCCGGCCCTGGTCGCCCAGGTAAAGCCAAGCTCTTTCAGCTTATCGAGAGTTTCGACGGTGCCCTGCTGGCCGGCGACCTGATAGCAACGCCAGATGATATCGGTGAGCTGCTTCTTGCCCGCCGCCTTGTTGAAAAATCCCATCGCCGTCGGCCAGATTTCGTTGAACATGACGCGGCCGGCGGTGGTTTCGATGACGCGATCGTTCGCGTTGCCGTAAACCGTCTCCGTTCCGAAATTCGGGTTCTTGTAGCGGATGCGATCGTGGACGCGGACCTTGCCGTCAGCCATCGCGAATTCGACTTCGATCGCGTTCTCAAACAGCGGCAGGCGCGTTTCCTTTTCGCTGCCAGCGGCACGCCGCGGGTTCTGCGTCAGGTAATAACAACCGAGCGTAATGTCCTGCGACGGAGTGGTGATCGGCTTCCCGCTGGAAGGCGAGAAAATGTTATTGGGCGCGAGCATGAGCATGCGCGCTTCCATCTGGGCTTCGACCGAGAGCGGCACGTGCACGGCCATCTGGTCGCCGTCGAAGTCCGCGTTGTAGGCGGTGCAAACGAGCGGGTGAATGCGGATGGCTTCACCTTCGATGAGCTGCGGCTCAAAAGCCTGAATGGAAAGACGGTGCAGGGTCGGCGCGCGGTTCAACAGAACCGGGTGGCCCTTTGTCACTTCCTCGAGAATGTCCCAGACTTCAGGCGTCTGGCGTTCGATCATCTTCTTCGCGCTGCGCACAGTGTGCACGTAGCCGAGGTCTTTCAGCCGACGAATGATGAAGGGCTCAAATAAAACGAGCGCCATCTTCTTCGGCAGACCGCACTGGTGGAGCTTGAGCTCCGGACCAATGACGATGACGGAACGGCCGGAATAATCGACGCGCTTGCCTAACAAGTTCTGACGGAAACGGCCGCCCTTGCCCTTGAGCATATCGCTCAGCGATTTGAGCGGACGATTGCCTGCGCCGGTCACGGCGCGACCGTGCCTGCCGTTATCGAACAAAGCGTCAACGGCTTCCTGCAACATGCGTTTCTCG